>JAEYVB010000071.1 GCA_023429345.1 Planctomycetota bacterium | reverse complement strand
GGGCAGCGCAAGCGGCTTTCCGCAGGCAGGAGTTCGCGTGACAGATAACGAACCAGCGACGGAAAGTACTCGCGGTCCGGCGTCCGCCGCGCCTGCAGCCAAGGGGGAACGCCCGAGCCTCCGCTGGATCGTGCACGTCGCTCTTGCGTTACTCGGGTTAGGTCTGGCGATCGTCGCGTTCATCAAGTGGGAATCGCGGGGTCACCGGCCGACCGCCGTCCATGCGGCGGCGCCCATGCAGGCGATTCCGGTGTCGGTCGTGATCGTCCAAAGGCGGGATGTGCCGCTGACCCCGACCTACCTGGGACGCACGGAATCCTCTCAGCGCGTCGACATTCGTGCCCGGGTGAACGGGTTTTTGGAAGAGGTCGGCTTCCAGGAGGGAACGCGCGTCGAGGAGGGGACTGTCCTGTTCCGGATCGATCCGAGGCCGTTCGAGGTCCGCTTGAACGAGGCGAGGGCCGCGCTGACGAGCGCCGAGGCTCGGCTCGATCAGGCCCGGCGCCGGGTGGAGCGGGCCCGTAGCGCCGCACAGGGTGGCGCGGTCAGCCAGACCGAGCTCGACCAGTGGCTGACGGAAGAGCAGGTCGCCGCGGCCGATGTCGAGCTGCAGCGGGCCCGGGTCGCGACCGCCGCGCTCGAGCTCAGTTACACATCCGTGACCTCGCCGATCACAGGTCAGATCGGCGAGACCGCCCAGGATGTGGGCAGCTACGTGCAGTCGGGTGCGGAGAGCCTGCTCGCGACGGTCCAGCAGGTCGACCCGATCTACGTGAGTTTCTCGGTGAGCGAGCAGGAGTTGCGGGCCTGGCAAGAGATGATCGCGGCGGGCGAGGTGAGCGTGCCTCCGGAAGGCGAGATCCCGCTGTCGGTTCAGCTCATTGACGGCACGACATACCCGCACACGGGACGGCTGTCGTTTTTGGGTGTCGAGCTCGCCCCCACCACGGGCACCGCGATGGCCCGCGGCGTGCTGCCGAATCCGGACGGCCTTCTGCGCCCGGGCCAGTTCCTGCGGGTAACAGCGCTCGACATCCGCCGGATCGGCACGATTCTCGTGCCACAGCGAGCGGTAATGCAGACTCCGGCGGGCGCTTCAGTGTACATCGTCGATGGCTCCAACCTCGCGCAATCCCGCCCCGTCACGCTGGGCGAATGGGTCGGCGACGCCTGGATCATCCGGCACGGGGTGAACGCCGGCGACCGGGTCATTGTCGATCAGCTCGTGAAGCTTCGTCCCGGAACTCCCGTGGCGGCCACCGTGCTCCCCGAGACGGCGAGCGAGCGGACCGCGCCCGCGGAGAACCCGGCCCTGCCCGCCCCCCTGCCCGCTCCCCCGCCCGCCGCCTTACGGCCCGAGGGACACAACTGATGTTCTCTCGCTTCTTCATCGACCGCCCGGTCTTCTCGTCGGTGCTGTCGCTGCTCGTCCTGATCGTGGGGGCCGTGTCGATCGCCGTGCTCCCCATTGACCGGTACCCGGAGATCGTCCCCCCCACGATCCAGGTCGCCGCGATGTACCCCGGTGCCGATGCGCAGACGGTCGCCGAATCCGTCGCCGCTCCGATCGAGCAGCAGCTCAGTGGCATCCCGGGGCTGCTCTACCACAGTTCGACGAGTTCGAACTCGGGCTCGGCCAGCGTCGTCGCAACCTTTGAGATCGGCACGAACCAGGACCTCGCTGCCGTCGAGGTCCAGAATCGAATAGCCCGGGCCGAGGCGCGGCTCCCGCAGGAGGTGCTCCGGCAGGGCGTGACGGTCACCAAAGCGTCGACCAACATATTGGCCGTCGCGACGCTGAAATCGACCGATCCCGCGCACGACGACCTCTTTCTCAGCAACTACGCCACCATCAATCTGTACGACGCTCTCCGCCGCGTCGAGGGCGTCGGAGATGTGACGGTTTTCGGGTCGCGCGATTACGCGATGCGGATTTGGATCAACCCCGACCGACTCGCCCTCCGAGGGATGACGGTCACCGACGTGGTGGCTTCGGTGCGCGAGCAGAACGCGCTTTTCCCCGCCGGGACGGTTGCGCAGCGGCCGGTCGAGGAAGGCGTCGAACTCACGGTGCCGCTCATCACCCGCGGTCGCCTGACGGACGTCGCCGATTACGGGAACATCATCCTTGTCGCCAATCCGGACGGCTCGATGGTGCGACTCAAGGATGTGGCGGAGATCGAGCTCGGGTCGCAGGCCTACGACCTGATCGGGCGGGTGAACGGTCGGCCGACCGCGCTGATGCTCGTGTACCTTCAGACCGGCGCCAATGCCTTGGGCACGATCGAGAACGTGCGGGACACGCTCGACGACCTCTCCCGCTCGTTCCCGACGGGTGTCTCCTACGGCATTCCCTACGACACCACCGAGTTCATCCGCGTCTCGATCAAGGAGGTCGTGCACACGCTGCTGGAGGCGGTGGTCCTGGTACTTCTCGTGGTCTTCGTCCTTCTTCAATCCTGGCGGGCGACGCTCATCCCGCTGCTGGCGGTGCCGGTCTCGGTCGTCGGGGCGTTCGCGGGGATGCTGGCGCTGGGCTTCTCGATTAACACGCTGACGCTGTTCGGGCTGGTGCTCGCGATCGGTATCGTCGTGGACGACGCCATCGTGGTCGTCGAGAACGTCGAGCGGATCATGGCCGAAGAGAAACTGCCGCCCCGGGAGGCGACGATCAAGGCGATGTCGCAGGTCACGGGCCCGGTGATCGCCATCGTGCTCGTGCTTTCGGCCGTTTTTGTTCCCGTCGCATTCCTGGGCGGGCTGACGGGGCAGATCTACCGCCAGTTCGCGATCACCATCGCGATCTCCGTCGGAATCTCGGGGCTGGTCGCACTCACGCTCAGCCCGGCGCTTTGCCGTCTGCTCCTCAAGCCCGGGCACGGGCGGCCCTTTGTTCTCTTCCGCTGGTTCAACGCGGCCTTTGCGCGGTTGACGGCCGGCTATACGTCGGGCGTGCGCGCGGCGATCCGCTATGCGGGCATAACCGTCCTGATCTTTGCCGTGCTTACCTTCGCCACGTACCGACTCATGACTCGCATCCCGACGGGGTTCCTTCCCGCCGAGGATCAGGGCGTCGTGCTCACGGTCATGATGCTCCCGGACGGCGCCTCCCTGGAACGCACGGACGATTTGGTCCGGCGGGTCGAGAGGTTTTACATGGAACATCCGGCCGTCGCGGATGTCACGACCCTCGGCGGCATGGACATCCTCTCCCGCGTCAACGCGAGCAACGCCGCCGTGATGTTCGTGGCTCTGAGGCCGTTTCACCAGAGGCCATCGACGGACATGGGCGCGGCGGCCGTCGCCGGGGCGGCCATCGACGCCTTCGCCGGCGACCCCGATGGGATGGTCCTCGCGTTCAGCCCGCCGCCCATCCCGGGCCTCGGGCTGCAAGCCGGCTTTGAGGCTCAACTGCAATCTCGCGGCGGCGGCACGGTCGCGCAGCTCGCCGGGGTGAACCAAGAGTTC
Source organism: Planctomycetota bacterium (assembly GCA_023429345.1). Classification (GTDB taxonomy): domain Bacteria; phylum Planctomycetota; class Phycisphaerae; order Phycisphaerales; family UBA1924; genus JAEYVB01. Next base: position 2,118 of record JAEYVB010000071.1, on the reverse strand, counting down.
ATCCAGACCGCCATGGCCAATCCCGCGATCACCAGCCTTAACTCCGCGCTGCGCATCACGGTGCCCCAGCTATTCGTGAACCTCGACCGCGACCGCAGCAAGGTCATGGGCGTCCGCATCGCCGACGTCTTTGAGACACTCCAAGCCTATTTCGGGTCGCTCTACATCAACGACTTCAGCCAGTTCGGGCGTATCTGGCGGGTCCAACTCCAGGCCCAATCGCGGTTCCGGGACGATCCATCAGACATCCGGAACATCTTTGTCCGGAACGAGAATGGCGAGATGGTGCCCCTCTCGGGCGTGGTGAACACGAGCTTCCGTTCCGGACCGAACATCGTTACCCGTTTCAATGGCTTCCCGTCCATCCAGATCAACGGTGCAGCGCGGCCGGGCATCGGAAGCGGCGAAGCGATCGAAGCCGTCAACGAACTCGCGCGCAGCACGCTTCCACCCGGCTATGGCATTGAATGGAGCGGTTCCTCCTACCAGGAGATCCAGGCGGGAAACCAGGCACCGGTGGTGCTGGGCTTCGGCCTTGTCATCGTCTTCCTGGTTCTCGCGGCGCAGTACGAGAGATGGACGCTCCCCATCTCGGTGCTGCTGGCGGTCCCCATCGGGGGATTCGGTGCGCTCCTTGCCATCCTGCTCCGCGGCCTGACGCAGGACATCTACTTCCAGATCGGGCTCCTGACGCTCGTGGGCCTGTCGGCCAAGAACGCCATTTTGATCGTCGAGTTCTGCGTGGCCCTGCACCGCGAAGGGGTCCCGCTACGGCAAGCCGCGATCGATGCCGCCAAGCTTCGATTCCGGCCAATCATAATGACATCCCTGGCCTTCATTCTCGGCGTGACCCCCTTGGCAGTCGCCTCGGGCGCGGGAGCTGCCGCCCGCCATTCGATCGGTACCGGCGTCATCGGCGGGATGCTGGCCGCAACCTTCCTGGCTATCTTCTTCGTTCCCGTGTTCTTCGTTCTGGTGCAGGGGGCCAGTGAACGCACGGCGCGGCTTATCCGCGGCCGCGGCAACATCCGCCACTGAGATTATCGATGGGGCCATGGGAGGATCAACGGGAGAACGCCTCGCGCGGTCCTTGTCTTTTTGAGCCCGCATGAACGGGAAATGGACGAGGGCGCACTCGAAGGGGCAGCCCGCATGTCCACGGGGCCGCCCTCCGCCCTCCGGTCCTCGTCGGGCGGTCACTCCAGGATCAGCGGCGGCTGTTCTGGTCTCCCAAAACCATGCCGCCAAGGCCGCCGATGATGGCGCCGGCCGCGGCACCCTTGCCCATGTCGCCCGAGAGTGACCCGAGTCCCATGCCGGCGAGGGCCCCGAGTCCGGCGCCGCTGAGGGCGCCCTGGCCCGCGTTCTCGCACCCGGTCATCGCGCCGGTTGAAACGGCCGCGGCGATCGCCAGGATGCTCATGCGACGCACATTGTCGGTCCGGTTCATGATGGGTAGCTCCTTTTCTTAGTAACTACTAGCCGAACGGGTCTCCACTCCAGTCATTGCACGTTCGCGGGCCGCCTCAGCGGCGGGCGACCTTCTTGATCTCCGGCGTCTTGCGCCAGACGACCTCCTGCGTCTCGACGTTCACGAGGTCCATCGCGACCTGGTAGTAGTTGACGACGGTCCGGCCGTCCTGCGAGCGCTGCTTCACGTCGTTGAACGAACCCATGAGGGCGAAGTCGGCGTTGAGCTCCTTGGCAATTGCCTTGATGGTGGCCGGGTCGTTGTACTTGGTGTCCAGACGCTCGTCGCGGACCTCCTGGCGGGCATCGCGCGGGGTCTTGACGCGGACCTTCTGGCTGTTGATGAACTCCTCGATCAACTGGTTCGTGAACAGGTCCGTGTTGATGTACTCCTGCGTGTTGTTCTTGACATCCGCGAGGTACACGATCGGCAGGGCGCCGTTGTGATCGCGCCGCCAGTTCTCGATCCACTCGCGCGAGAGCGCATCGGCGGCCAGCTCGTGGAAGATCTCGCGGGCGTCCTGGTCGTTGAAGCGGTAGTCGACGTCCGTGGAGGCGGACGGGTCGACGCGCTTGACCTTCCACTCGTTGGAGGCGCACCCGCCCCCCCCAACGGCCAGGGTGAGCGCGGCGGCGGTCGCGGTGGTG
>JAEYVB010000048.1 GCA_023429345.1 Planctomycetota bacterium | reverse complement strand
GGCGACGGGTCCGTCGTTGATCGGGGGGGAGGTCCGGCGCAGAACGAGACCGGTCGCGGCCGCGGCGAGCAGGATCAGCGGCCAGGATCGCGCCCAGACGCGCCAGTGCTGGGCGTGGGGGGTCTCGTCGAGCGCACGCCAGATCGTGATGGCGTAGGTGTCGAACTGGGCCACGTGGAGCGGCACGGCGGAGCCCATCGTGATCAGGAAGACCATGCCCGCGGCCGCCAGTAACGAACCCCGGGACATGGCGAGCACGGTCGCCGCCTTGCGCCAGCGGGGACCGGGTTCCAGCCGCAGGGATTCGAGCACCGCAGGATCGAGGCGTCGGAAGCGCGCCGCAAGGAGGATGAAGCTCAGGGGCCAGGTCCAGAGGACGAGTCCGGCGAGGGCCAGCACCTTGCCGGCGACGACGGGGTACCAGTTCGGGCCGCGCAGGAGGAAGTCGCCGAGGGGGGTCCCGGGGGCCCGGAGCAGGCCCCACCCGGAGTAGGCGAGGTAGCTGGGGAGGAGCAGGGGGATGAGGAAGAAGACCATCGCCCGCGCGGGGAGTGACCGGGCTCCCCACGCGGCCGGGAGCGCGAGGGATGTAGCGATGACAGCGATGGCCGCCGACGCGGAAGCGGATCGAACGAAGAGTGGAAGGTCGAATCGGCGCGGAAGGGCGGAGGGAGCATCCGCAGCAAGTCCGCGGGCGATTTCCACGAGAACGAAGGCCGCGGGGAAGACGATGGAGACCGCCAGGATGAGGTAAAGCAGGGCTGCCGCGAGGCGTTGCTGGAGGCGCTCGGACGGGGCGGGGGGCATCGGGGGAGTGTAATCGACGCTACCCCTCGTGGGACTTCCGTCGCAGACCCAAGCTGTGGCGGTGGTTGTGGATAGATGAGTGCGGCGGCCGCCGGCGCGGGCATGAGCGCGGTATCATCCCGACCCCATGCCCGCCGCCGCCCCTTCCCGACCCGTCGCCCGCCCGAAAGAGGGTGAGTCCGTCCACGGATCGCGGCTGTCGCGCGTGCGCAAGGTGCTCGCGAAACTCGGCGCGGACGCGATGCTGGTGACCAATCCGACGGATGTCGGGTACCTGACAGGATTCCTCGGTGGAGACAGCTACCTGTTCGTGCCGGCCAGGGGCGGGCGGGGCTCGCGGCCGGTGGTGATCAGCGATTCGAGGTACGAGGAGGAACTGGGGGAGATTCGCGGCATCGCGGATGTATTCATCCGCAGGACGGGGCTGACCGAAGCGGTCACGGAGGTCGTCGGGGGTGCGGGAACGGTGGCCGTGCAGGCCGAGCATCTGACTCTGGCCGAGTTTGCCGCGCTGGAGAAGCGGCTGGGGGCGCGCCGACTGGTGCGCACGGAGGGGGTCATCGGGGAACTCCGCAAGAAGAAGGATGAGACGGAGATCGCGCTGATCCGCAGGGCCGTTCGGATCCAGCAGGATGCGCTCCTGGCGGTGCTGCCGGCGATCGCGCCGGGCGAAACCGAGATGGCGGTCGCGGCGCGGCTGGAAGCGGAGATGAAGCTGCGCGGCTCGACGGAGCCCGGCTTCACGACGATCGTGGCCAGCGGGGCCAACGGGTCGCTCCCCCACTACCGGGCCGGCGCGGCGAAGATCGCCCGCAACCGCCCGATCCTGATCGACTGGGGGGCGGTCTACCGCGGGTACCACGGGGATATGACGCGGGTGTTCGTGCTGGGGAAGTGGCCGGCAAAGATCGCGGAGATCTACAGGATTGTTCTGGAGGCCCAGGAGATGGCGGCCGCGGCCCTCGGGCCGGGCAAGCGCACGCACGAGATCGACGCGATCGCCCGGGGCCACATCCGGGCGGCCGGGTACGGGGACCGTTTCGGGCACGGGCTGGGGCACGGGATGGGGATGAAGGGGCACGAGGACCCGCGCCTGAACCCGATGTCGCCGGATGCGGTGCTCGAGGTGGGGCACGTGGTGACGGTCGAGCCGGGGATCTACCTGCCCGGGGTCGGCGGCGTGCGCATCGAGGACGACTACGTGATCACCCCGTCGGGGGCGAAGAACCTGTGCTCCATGCCCAAGGGGCTGGAGTGGGCGACGTTGGACTAGAGACCGAACATGATCGACATCCGCAAGCTCAAAGAACTCGTCAAGCTGATGGTCGAGAACGACCTCTCGGAACTGGACCTCAAGGACCAGGAGGAGACGGTCGCGATCAAGCGGGGCGCCACGGGCACCGTCGTGAACCACCAGCCGGTGATCTACCAGGGGTCCGGGGCTATGGGGCAAGCGCCCGCGATGCCGCGGCCCATCGCGGGGACGGGCGGGGAGTCCGAGGACGGGAGCGCCCCCGCCGCGGCGTCCGCGGCGGCGGACACCGGGCTCGTGGCGATCGAGTCGCCGATGGTCGGGACGTTCTACGCGGCGCCGAACCCGGACTCGCCGGCGTTCGTGACGGTGGGCTCGGCGGTCGCGGGGGACACGGTGGTGTGCCTGATCGAAGCGATGAAGGTGTTCAACGAGATCAAGGCGGAGGTGACGGGGACCATCGAGCGCGTCCTGGTCAACAACGGCGATGCGGTCGAGTTCGGGCAGAAGCTGTTCCTCGTCCGGCCGGCCTAGCTTGGGCTGGGGAGCGCCTGTAACCAAGGCAGCACTGAGGATGCTTTGGGATCTTTCCGGCGGGTTCTTTCCTCTGCATCCCTCCTGCCCCGCGGCACCCTCTGAGCGTTGCACCCCATGTTCCGACGAATCCTGATAGCCAACCGTGGGGAGATCGCCCTCCGCATCATCCGGGCCTGCCGGGAGCTGGGCGTGGAGTCGGTGTGCGTCTATTCGGAGGCCGACAAGGCGGCCCCGTACCTGCGGCTGGCGGACCGGGCGATCTGCATCGGGCCCGCGCCCTCGAAGCAGAGCTACCTCGACATGTCCCGGATCATGTCCGCGGCGGAGATCGCGGATGTGGACGCGATCCACCCGGGCTACGGCTTTCTATCCGAACGGGCGGACTTCGCGGAGATGTGCCGCGACCACAAGATCGAGTTCATCGGCCCCTCGCCCGAGGCGATGGCCAAGCTGGGGGACAAGGTCGCCTGCAAGCAGACCGCCAAGGCCAGCAAGGTCCCGGTCTTCCCCGGGTCGGAGGGGGCCGTCGAGGACCCGGACGAGGCGGCGAAGATCGCGGCCGAGATCGGGTACCCGGTGATCATCAAGGCCGCGGCCGGCGGGGGCGGGCGGGGGATGCGGGTCTGCCACAACGAGGTCACGCTGCGGTCGAACCTGAAGCAGGCGAGCAACGAGGCGCAGGCGGCGTTCGGCAACGGGGCCGTGTTCATCGAGAAGTTCCTGGAGTACGCGCGGCACGTCGAGGTGCAGGTCATCGGCGACAAGCACGGGCACGCCATCCACCTCTACGAGCGCGACTGCTCCATGCAGCGCCGCCACCAGAAGGTGATCGAGGAGGCCCCGGGGCCGGGGATCGACCGCCGCAAGCGGGATGCGGTCTGCGAGGGCGCTGCGCGGCTGATCCGGGCGGCGGAGTACTCGGGCGCGGCGACGGTCGAGTTCCTGATGGACGACAAGCAGAACTTCTACATGCTGGAGGTCAACACGCGGGTGCAGGTGGAGCACCCGGTGACGGAGATGATCACCGGCGTCGATATCGTGAAGACCGGGATCCGCGTGGCCGCGGGGGAGCCGCTGCCGTACCGCCAGCGGGACATCCGCATCAACGGCCACGCGATGGAGTGCCGCATCAACGCCGAGGACCCGGACAAGGGGTTCCGGCCGAGCGCGGGCCGGATCGACACCTGGCACACGCCCGGCGGCCCCGGCGTGCGGCTGGATTCGCACGTCGTCCCGGGGTACGTGGTGCCGCCGAACTACGACAGCATGATCGGCAAGCTGATCGTGCACGCGGATGACCGCCAGAAGTGCCTGAACCGCATGGCCCGGGCCCTGCGCGAGTTCCAGGTGGGGCCGATCAAGACGACGATCCCGCTGCACACGCGGCTGATGGAGACGTCGGAGTTCCGCCAGGGCGGGATCGACATCCACTTCCTGGAACGGCTCCTGAAGTAGCCCGCGATCAGCAAGGCAGGAACACCGGGAGGCGGGAAAGGGGGCGCGGGGCTTCCCGGGATGGGTGCGCCGCCTTCTCGGACCGCCGCGGCGGGCGGGTGGGTGCGCAGGGTGTACGCC
>JAEYVB010000062.1 GCA_023429345.1 Planctomycetota bacterium | reverse complement strand
GAACCGGGCCGAGTTGCGGGAAGTACCCAAAATCCTGGAAACTCCCAAGGGTGAAAGCGGGGGCGGAATCCCGAACGACACCCTGAATCTTCGCCGCCTCAGGAAACTTACCCTCCCCTTCCAGCCGATACAGCAGGTTCCCGGGCCTATCCGGGTGTCCCGACCCCGACGGCAGCCAGCGACGCCATGAAGAACACCCCCCTCAAGACCGCCGTCCTCTGTACCGCAGTACTCCTGACTCTGAGCGAGAGCGGGTGCAACAAGAACCGCCGCGCCCGGCGGCGTGCTATCGAGGCCCCGCCGGTGGCGCCGACGGTCTCGGAGGCGCAGCAGGCGCTGGTGCGGGCGCGGATCCTGGCCGAGCAGGGGCTCGACCAGGTCGCCCTGGCGGAGTTCGAGCGGGCGATCGCGATCAACCCGAAGCTGACAACCGCCTACATCGGCATGGGGGAGATCCACAAGAAGAGCGGCGACCTGAACAAGGCGGAGCAGGCCTATGGGAGGGCCGCGGAGGTCGAGCCGCAGAGTTTCGACGCCCAGTACCAGCACGGGCTCGTGCTGCAGTTGCTGAACCGCGTCGCGGATGCGGTCCGCGCGTACATCCGTGCCCTCCAGATCCGGCCGGATGACTTCGAGGCCAATCTCAACCTGGCGACGGCGTACCTGCAGCTGAACGAGGCGGGCGCGGCCCTGCCCTACGCGCAGCGTGCCGTCTCCCTCAACGGCAACAGCGGGCCGGCGCGGGTGAACCTCGGGGCCGTGTACGCGGCGCTGAACGACTACGACGCGGCCGTGGTCGAGTACCAGCAGGCGGCCGAACTGATGGAGCTCTCGCCGCAGTTGCTGCTGAATCTCGCTGACGCCCTGGGAAAGACCGGCCGCTACGCGGAGATGCAGAACACGCTGGAACAGCTCCTCCAGATGTCGCAGACCCCCGTGGCGTACGAGCGGCTGGCGACATCGCTTTTCAAGCAGCGGGATTACGACGCGGCCCTGCAGAACTTCCGCCGGTCGCTCGAACTGGACCCCAACTACTACCCCTCGCTGAACGGCGTCGGCGTGAGCATGCTCAACCGCTATCTGGCGAGCGAGAAGCAGGACGTCGAGGCGCTGCGGGAGGGGCTGGCGGCGCTGCGGCGGTCCATCCAGATCGAGCGGCGGCAGCCGGCGGTCGTCGAACTGATCGCCCGCTACGGTTGAGGCATGTTGCCAGACCTTCCCCCCAAGGCTTTGATCGGGATGGTTCACGTGCAGGCCCTCCCCGGGGCGCCCTACGCGCGGCACAGCGTCGCGGAGATCGTGGATCAGGCGGCCGCCGAGGCGAGGCTGTTGGCCGCGGTCGGCTTTGACGCGCTCATTATCGAAAACATGCACGACCGGCCCTACGTGCACGGAAAGCACGGGCCGGAGGCCGCGGCCGTCATGACGCGGGTTGGGCTGGCGGTCGCCGACGCGGCGTCCGAGGCCCGGGGCGGCGTGCCCATGCCGCTGGGGGTCCAGATCCTTTCCGGCGGGAACAGGGAGGCCCTCGCGGTGGCCCTGGCGGTCGGCGGGTCCTTCATCCGCTGCGAGAACTTTGTTTTCGCGCACGTTGCGGACGAGGGCTTTCTTCCAGAGGCGGAAGCCGGCGGACTGCTCCGCTACCGCAACCAGATCGGGGCGGAACACATCCGGATCTTTGCGGATGTCAAGAAGAAGCACGCATCGCACGCGGTTACGGCGGATGTTCCGATCGGGGAGGCCGCGCAGGCCGCGGAGTTCTTTGGAGCCGACGGGCTGATCGTAACCGGGACCGCCACCGGGAAGCCGTGCCGGCTTGAAGACGTGGTGGACACGGCGAAGGCGACGCCGCTGCCGCTTCTGATCGGCTCCGGGGTAACGCCGCATTCGTGCACAGAGTTGCTCGAGCACGCCGACGGGTTGATCGTGGGGTCCTGGATCAAGCAGCAGGGATTCTGGGAGAACCCGCCGGACGAAGGCCGGTGTCGAGAGATCGTGGCGACGGTGAGGGCGGCGCGGGCCAGGATTCTGGGCGGCGCCTGAACCCAAAACGCGCACGCCCGGCTGGAACGGGCTCACCCAGCCGGGCGCACACGAAACGAAGAGGTTCGGAATGCGAACGTCGCCTTAGTCCGCCACATCCTGGACGGCCTCGCCGGCGTTCTCGACATCCTTGCCGGCGCCCTCGACGGTGTTGCAGCCGACAAAGCTGAACATCGCCGTCAGAACAAGGCACAGGCCCAGCACGCGCATCATGGTCCGATTCATCATCCACCCCCGGAACAGGTCGTTGAGTTTGTTCGCCGGCCGCAAACGTGCGGCCGGACCAGACACGGAGAGTTTCGCTCATCCGGCTGAACGGCGGCTGAAATGGGCCTGAATCCCGCCTCAGCCGGTCTGGCTCAATGCGGCACCGGCTGCATCCGCGGCAGCTTCTGCTTTAGCGTAAGGACGGGCGCGAACAGGTCCCCGAGCTTTTCGGCGCGCCGTACCGCGGCGGACGCCTCGAACTCCAGCAGGGACGGCTCCTCCGCATCGGCCGCCTCCTCGAGCTCCTCCCAGGTCACGGGCATGGAGACCGTCGGACGGTCCTTGGCGCGGAGCGAATAGACGCACACGGTGGTCTTGTGCCGGTCGTTCTGGCTCCAATCCACAAAGATGCGTCCCTTTCGGAGGTCCTTGCGCATGTTGCTGGTGACGCCCTTGGGGTCGTCACGCTCCAGGGTAAGGGCGACCTCGCGGGCAAAGGGCTTGGTCCGCTCGAAGTCGGTCGTGGTGTTCAGAGGCACGTAGACATGAAGCCCCTTGCCGCCCGAGACCTTGGGAAAGGTCCGCAGGCCAAGTTCCTCGAGCATGCCCCGGAGACGGCCGGCGATCCGAACGCAGTCCAGGATGTCCGTACCCGGCCCGGGGTCGAGGTCGAAGGCGACAAAGCCCGGCTTGTCGGGCGTCCGGCCCTTGGCCAGATACGTGTGGATCTCGAGCGACGCGATGTTCGCGACCCATACGAGCGCGGGAACGGAGTTGATGACGCAGAAGTTGATGACCTTAGTGCTGGTGGGCACCTCGGCCGTGCTCAGCCATTTGGGCCTATGCACCGGGCACTGCTTCTCGTAGAAATACGACTCCTCTACGCCATCCGGGAACCGCTTGAGCGTGATGGGCCGGTCCTTCAGGTGCGGGAGCATGAAGGGGGCGATCCGCGCGTAGTAATCGATCACATCCGCCTTGGTAAAGCCGGCCTTGGGATAGAGCACCTTCTCCAGGTTCGTGAGCTTGAGCTCTTTCCCGCCGATCTCTACGACGTGCTCGGTCTTCTTTTTCGCCATGAGTCAGGCCGACCTCTTCCGGCGGGTGGTCGCTTTGCGGCTCTTCTTGGCCTCTTCGAGGCTGGCCTCGAGGGCCTTCATAAGGTTGATGACCCGCGCCGGCTCCTCGGCGGGCGGTGCGATGTGCACCTCCTCGCCCTGGGCCTTCTTCTCGATGATCTTCAGGAGCTCTTCGCGGTATTCGTCCCTGTACTTTTCCGGCTTGAACTCGCCGGCGAGCGCATCGATGAGTTGCCTGGCCATCTTCAGCTCGCGGGCATCCACCGTCGGCAAATCCTCGATACCCTGCACTTCCGATGGTTCGACAATCTCGTCGGCGTAGTTCATGGTTTCCAGCGTCAGGAGCGACTTGGTCGGCCGGATGGCGGCGAGGTACTGTTTCTGCCGCATGACAAAGGTCGCGATCGCCACCTTGCCCGAATCCCGCATCGCCTTCAGGAGCAAGTGGTAGGCTTTGCCTGCGCGAGTGTCGGGCGCGAGGTAGTAGGGCTTCTGGAAGTACACCGGGTCGATGTCGGCGAGGTCGACAAAGTCCGTGATGTTGATGGTGCGGTTGGCCTCCGGCCGGAGCGAATCGAGCTCATCGTCTGTGAAGACCACGTATTCGTCCGGGGCCACCTCGTAGCCGCGGGTGGTGTCGGCGTACTCCACCTCCTCGCCGGTGTCCGGGCAGACCAGCTTACGACGCACACGGCACTTACCGTCGGCCGTCAGCATGTGGAAATGCACTTCCTTGTTCCGGACCGCGGTATACAGCTTCACCGGCACATTCACCAGTCCGAAGCTGATCGATCCGCTCCACATCGAACGCGCCATGCCCGGTATCCTCCGCCCCTGCGCACTTACAGCAGTCGTCCGGCCTCGTTCTCACGCTGCCGTACACGCCCCTGCTCCCGATCCTCCAGATCCCGTTCCGTTGGCTCGCGCTGCATCCAATCCAAGGCGTTCCCGCCGCGGTGGCTGTCCTTTTCCCGGCGCGGACCCCGGTCGGGCACATCGCTGCCGATCGGATGGTCGCCCCGGCGCTGGCCAGCTCCGTCGCGGGCTCCCCACTGCCGAGGCCGGGCCAAGGCCGCACCCAGACCCCAGCCCGCTACTGCGCCTGCGATCAGCCCGGTGGGCGCCGCGAACACGATCCCGTTCGCTCCCGCCCGCAGGGCCACGAGAAAACCCAGCACCAGCCCCATGGTCGCACCCAGAATGCCCATCAGCACGGGCACGGAAAAACGGCCGAGCTGCTCCGTCCTGGGTTGTGGGTACTGCATACTCGTGTCTCCCACAAGACACTTGTCCCGGGCAATGAACCACCGGTGAGGGCAGTGTGAAACTGCCTGTCACCGGCACGGGATTCAGACGGCTCCGCCGCTTCGGGAAGGAGCCTGTTCGGACACGCCCGGCAGGACCCGCCATAATGAAGGCCGTGCAGGAACTTCTACGGACATTTTTGTCCTCAACAGGGCCGATCGCCGGGGCCCTCGGCGGGCACTTTGAACCCCGGCCGGAGCAGGAACAGATGGCCGCGGCCGTCGCCCGCGCGATGGACCAGCGGTCCCACCTGCTTGTGGAGGCGGGAACCGGGGTGGGGAAGTCCTTCGCGTACCTGGTGCCGGCGATCCTTCGGTGCGTAATGCTCGGCGAAAAGGTGGTCATCGCCACCAACACCATCGCACTGCAGGAGCAACTGGTGCAGAAGGATGTGCCGCTGCTCGAGGCGGCGCTTCACACGCTCGGTGAGTCGCACCCGGGGCTTCAGGCGGCGCTCAAGCTCCACCCGCTCCGCCCCGTGCTCGTGAAGGGTCGTGGCAACTACGTCAGCATCCGGCGGCTGAAGCTCGCTTCGGAACGCCAGGACCGCCTGCTGGCCGACCCCGCGGCACGGCGATCGCTGCATGTCATCGAGGACTGGGCGCTGGAGACCACCGACGGCACGCTGGCGACCCTCCCCACGCTTGAACGCGGGGGCGTGTGGGACAAGGTTCAATCGGATTCGGCCAACTGCATGGGTCGTCGGTGCAAGCAGTACGAGCAATGCTTCTACCAGCGTGCCCGCCGGCAGATGGAGCAGGGCAACCTGCTGATCACGAACCACGCCCTCTTTTTCTCCGACCTGGCACTCCGGAGCCAGGACGTCGGCTTCCTCCCCGAGTACAAGCACGTCGTGCTGGACGAGGCGCACAACGTGGAGGATGTCGCCGCCGAGCACTTCGGGCTTTCCCTCTCCGAGGGGCGTGTGATGCACCTGCTCAGCACGCTTTACCAGACTCGATCGGGGAAGGGGTACCTGCCGCAGCTCCAGCTGCTGAGCGGAGATGTGGATAGTGTCGACCGCGCCGTGCGCCTGACGCTGGCGGCCGAGAATGCCTGCCGCACATTCTTTGACGATCTCCTTCGGTTCAGCCGCACGGCCGAGGGCCGGGGGGGGCGGATCCGCACGCCGGACGTGATCGACAATCCGCTTTCTGTGGCCATGGGGGAGCTGTCCGCTCGCCTCCGATCGCTCCGAGAGCTGGTGCAATCGGAGCCCGACAAGTTCGAACTCAACGCCTATGCGCTGCGGGCCACATCGATCGCGGACGAGGCGAAGATCCTGATCCAGCAGTCGCTGCCGGGGTGCGCCTATTGGGTGGAGGTCGGGGGGGAGCAGGAGTTCGGCGGGCGGGGCTTTCCCAAGGTCACACTCGCCTGTTCGCCCGTCGAGGTCGCTCCGGTGCTGAAGGACAGGCTGTTCGCACGCGAGTGCAGCGTTGTTCTGACCAGCGCCACGCTCGCCGACGGTGTCGCCCGACTCCGCGGGCCGCTGGGCGAGGAGAACGACGGCTTCGCTCATGCAAAGGCACGGCTCGGTGCCGAGAACGCCGCCTCCCTGAAGCTCGGCAGCCCGTTCGATCACGCCGCCCAGGTCGAACTCTATATCGAGCGGTCCATGCCCCGCCCCGAGCGGGGCGGCGGCCGGCCCGTGCGCAACGCCTTCAACGAGTTCGACCAGCGGGGCCCTTTCGACGGTGACCCGGCTCATCCGGCGCGGTCGTACGACGAGGTTATGGCCGACCGGATCCTGGAGCATCTGGACGCGACGGGGGGCGGCGCCTTTGTGCTCTTCACCAGCTTCGCCTCTCTCTACAAAGTCGCCGATGTTCTCCGCCCCGAGCTCTTGGCGCGCGACATGCCGCTGCTCGTCCAGGGCAAGGACGGCTCCCGGTCCGCTATCCTCCAGCGCTTCCGCGAGAACGACCGGTCTGTGCTCCTGGGGGCGGCTTCCTTCTGGCAGGGTGTGGATGTCCGCGGCCGCGGCCTGCGGAACGTGATCATCACCCGCTTGCCGTTCGAGCCGCCGGACCGTCCGCTGACGGAGGCGAGGATCGAGCTGATCAACGAGCGCGGGGGGGATGCGTTCGCCGAGGACTCGCTGCCGCGGGCGATCATCAGGTTCAAGCAGGGGTTCGGGCGTCTGATCCGCTCCCGGACCGATTCCGGGCGGGTCGTGGTGCTCGATCCCAGGATCGTGACTACGGGCTACGGGCGGCGCTTCCTGGACGCCCTCCCAGACGGGGTTCGGGTGATCACCCGCTGAGGCCGACCGGGCTTGCCAGAGCCCGGGACCCGCGTAGGATTAGGGCTAAGGCCGAGGTAGCTCAGCTGGTTTAGAGCGCTGGATTCATAACCCGGAGGTCGGCGGTTCGAGTCCGCCCCTCGGCATTCCTTCCCCGGACGTGTGCGGCCCGGGGCAAAGCCCCCATCAAGGTGCGTTTGCTGTCCCGACCAGCTCCGGCACGGAGATGGTCGCGATCGGCCGCGGCGTCTCGGGTCCCGACTGGCCCGGTCGGGAGCCGAAGAGCACGTAAAGCGCGGGCAGCATCAGTAGGGTCAGGAGGTTGTCGGCGATGACGCCGCCGATGACTACGGTAGCGATCGGACGCTGTACCTCCGCGCCCAGGCCTGTGTTCAGAGCCATGGGGACGAAACCGAGCGCGGCGACGAGGGCTGTCATGAGGATGGGGCGAAGCCGGATCAGCCGCGTTTCCTCGATGGCCTGCCGGACGGGAGCGCCGGCGGCGATCCGTTGCTTGATCGTGGAGACGAGCACCAGCCCGCTCAGCATGGCCACCCCCGTCACCGCGATGAACCCGACCGCGGCGGAGATGGTGAACTCCATCCCGCGGAAATAAAGGGCCGCGATGCCGCCGACAGCGGCAAAGGGGGCGCCCGTCAGGACGATCAGGGAATCCCGGATGGTCCCGGTGCTGAAGTACAGGAGGACGAAGATCAGCACGACCACGACCGGGACGATGATGCTGAGCCGTGCGGCGGCCCGGGAAAGGTGCTCGTACTGGCCGCCCATGCGGGTGTAGTAGCCGACGGGGAGCGTAATGTCTTCGTCGATGCGTTCCTGCACTTCCCGTGCGAACCCGCCGAGATCTCGCCCCCGGACGTTGCTCTGGACCACGATGCGGCGCTTGCCCCACTCCCGCGTGATCGTGGACGGGCCCTCGATCTCGCGGATGTTGGTGAGGCGGCCGAGCGGGATGCGCTCGCCGGCCGCGGTCGGAACGAGAATCTCGGCGATGCTCTGCGCATCGGTGGCGTACTGCTCGGCGAGCTTGACCACGAGATCGAAGCGACGCTGCCCCTCGCGCACCTCGCCCACTTTGATCTGTCCGATACTCTCCACGATCTCGAGGATGTGCGCGGCGGGGATGCCGTAGCGGGAGATGGCCTCCTGATCGACGGCGATCTGGAGCACGGGCTGGCCGGTGATCTGCTCGGCGGCGACATCGGCGCTGCCGGGGATCGATTCGATGATCGACTGGACCTGCGCCGCGGCAATCCGCAGTTGCTCCAGGTCATCGCCGAACATCTTGACGCCGACATCCGCTCGGATCCCGGCGGTCATCTCGTTCATCCGCATCTCGATCGGCTGTGTGAACACGGAACGCATGCCGGGCATGGAGGCCAGCGCCGCGGCCATGTGCTCCGTGAGTTCCGCCTGGGTTTTGGCGGCCGTCCAGTGCTTCCGGTCGGTGAGGGTCATGAAGACGTCGGTGACTTCGAGCCCCATAGGATCGGTGGCGACCTCCGGAGTGCCCGTGCGGCTCCAGATGTCGCGGACCTCGGCCGGGAACTTCTCCCTGAAAAGCCGCTCGATCTGCGTCCCGTAGCGGACGGACTCGTCAAGCGATACACCCGCGAGACGGATGGTGTTGACGGCGAGCGCCCCCTCGCCCAGCCGGGGTATGAAGGCCGACCCGAGACGCGACCCAAGCCAGGCGCCCCCCGCGATCACCAGCACGCCGGCGGCGAGGACGGGCCATGGACGCGTCACCGCCACGTGGACGAAGGGCCGATACACGCGCTGGAGCGCTCGGACAACGATGTTGTCGCGCTCGCGCACGTTCCGCGGGAGGAGCAGGCTGCACAGAACGGGGGCGAGGGTGATCGAGAACAGAAGGGAGCCGAGAAGGGCAAAGACAACGGTCAGCGCCATCGGGCGGAACATCTTGCCCTCGATGCCCTCCAGCAGAAGGATCGGCAGGTAGACGATCATGATGATCAGTTCGCCGAACATGGTCGGGCGGCGGACCTCGATGGCGGCATCGCGGACGATCTCGAGCCGGGAGCGGCCACTCCGGTGCTCCCGCTCGTGGCCGAGGCGGCGGACGCTGTTCTCGACGATGATCACCGAGCTGTCGACCACGAGGCCGAAGTCGATCGCTCCAAGGCTGAGGAGGCTTGCCGCGATGCCGTACTGGAGCATTGAGCTGAAGGAGAACAACATCGCGAGCGGGATGGCGAGCGCGACGATGAGGCCCGCGCGAAGGCTGCCGAGGAAGGCAAAGAGCACCGCGATCACCAGCAGCGCGCCGATGTACAGGTTCTCCTTGACGGTCTCGATCACGCGATCGACGAGCTCCGTGCGCTCGTAGACCACCCGAACGTCCACATCCTCCGGGAGCGACGCTCGGATCTCGTCCAGCCGCGTTTCGAGCCGGTGGGTGACCTCGTGGCTGTTCTCCCCCATCAGCATGAAGCCCAGGCCCAGGACGACCTCTCCCTCCCCCTGAGCCGTGACCGCGCCGCGCCGGATCTCGTGGCCCTCCCGGACTTCGGCGACATCGCGGATACGAATCGGCGTTCCATCCACCGCCGTGATGACGATGTCGGCGATCTGATCCGTGTCGGTCGTGAGAGCCACGCCGTGGACGAGGTTCGACTCGCCCGCCCGCGTGATGTAGCCCCCGCCGACGCTGGTGTTGTTCTCTTCAAGGGCATCGACGACCGCGTCCACCGTCAGGTTGTACCGGATGAGCCGCTGAGGATCGACCATTACCTGGAACTGCCGCCGCTCACCACCCCAGGTGTTGACCTCGGCGACGCCCGCCACCGACCGCAGTTGAGGTTTGATGACCCAGTCGTGGAGGGTGGTCAGCTCGGCCAGGCTCGGCGGGTCCTCTCCCTTGCCGGTCACGATGTAGTGGAAGACCTCCCCGAGCCCGGTCGCGACCGGCCCCATCTCCGGACGATCGATGCCGACGGGGATTTCCACCGTGCCGAGCCGCTCGCCGACGAGCTGCCGGGCGAAGTAGATATCCGTGCCGTCCTCGAAGGTGGCCGTTACCTGCGAGAGCCCGAACTTTGAGATCGAGCGGACATCGGCGAGCCGCGCGAGCCCGGAGACGGCCGCCTCCACCGGTATCGTGATCTGCTGCTCCACCTCCTCCGGCGCCAACGACGGGGCGACGGTGCTGACCTGGACCTGCACCGGCGTCGTGTCCGGGAAGGCGTCGATCGGAAGGTGCGAGAGGGACCAAAGGCCCGCGGCCACAAGGCCGGCCCACACCATGACGACGAGGAAGCGGTGCCGCAGCGAAGCTCCGATGATCCAGTTCAGCATGGGTCCCTGTTCTGGCCGGAGGGCTTACTTCGCGAGGTGGTCGACCTCGCAGCAGCCGGCCCCGATGCTGCCCTTGAGGATCTCCGTCTTCAGGATGTAGCTTCCGCGGGTGACCACCGTCTCGCCGCCCTGAAGCCCGGCGAGGACCTCGTACCCCTGGCCGGCCCGGCGGCCGAGCGTCACGGCGACGGGCTTGAAGCTGGTCTCGTCTCGCTTGGCGAAGACGACGTTGCAGCAGCCCTCCCACTGCACGGAGTCGGCAGGCACCACCAGGGCCTCGCCGCGCTCGCTGACGCTGACCTGAGCCCGGGCGAACATGCCGGACCGGAGGAGGCCGGACGTGTTGTCGATCTCGGCGCGGGCCTTAATGGTCCGGGTCCTGGGGTCCATCTGTGTGCTGATCCAGGCAACCTTGCCGGGGAACACCCGGCCGCTGAGGCCTTCGATCCCGATGCCCACGGTCTGGCCGGCGCGGACCACGGCGAGGTCGGTCTCGCGGAGTTCGATCTGCGCCCACATCCGCCGCGTATCGGCGACCGCCAGCAGCGGCTTGGTCGGCTGCACCACCTCCCCTACGACCGCGTCGCGTTCGACCACGACGCCGTCGAACGGGGCCAGGATCTCGAGCTGCGAGCCCGTGTCGCTCACGGTCCGCACGTGGTCGATCTGCGACTCGCTGAGTCCCAGCGAGCGAAGCCGCTGGGTGGCGCGGGCGACCGAGATCCGCTGCTCGGCGAGCTTGGTCTCCGCCTCCAGAAGGCCGCGCTGGTTCCCGGCTCCTTTTTCCAGCATCTCCCGCTCGCGCGCCGCGTTGGTCTCCCACAGGGCGAGGAGCTCGGCGCTTTGCAGTAGCTCGGCCTTCGCCCCGCCCAGTTCCATGGAGTCGATCACGGCCAGGATTTCCCCGGCTTTCACCTCGGCGCCAAGGTCACGCCGAACCTCGGCAATCACTCCATCCGCCCGAGAGGACAGCTTGGCGTAGCGGTTCCCGTCGTAGGCGAGCTCCGCGTTCCGAAGGATCGTGCCCTCGACCGCGCGGGATCCGACGACCTCGAAGGCAAAGCCCGCCAGCCGGGCGATCTCCGGGGATTCCAGCGTGACGATCGAATCCGTCTTGGCGCACCGAGCCTCCGGCGTCCGGAGCACCCGCGGGGGATCGGCCGACGCCCGCGTGAGCGGGTCGGCCTGTCCATGAGCCATCGTCCCGCACATCAGCGCCATCGCGATCGCTTTCATACCCGTGCTCCTCATCCCTTGGCCCCGTGCGGCCGCTCAAGATCGATCTTCTCCTTCAGTTCCGGATGGCAGATCATGCACTGAGATTCGGGGGCCTCGTGCTCGGCGCACCAGTCGCCTTTGGCTCGGAACGCGGTCTTCAGGTACGGGCGACACTGGTAGCACAGGGCCTCCGCGACACCGTGCTCGCCGCAGAATCCGTCGGACTCGATGAGCGCGGGCGTGCAGAAAGGGCACTTCTCGGCCTTGATCTCGTGCGGGCACCGCTCGCCGGCCGCGGCCGCCGACGTCTTGGTGGTCTCGCCCTTGGTACTTTCCGCCTGCTTCTCACACCCCGCGACAAGACCGGCCGACAGAATCCCGGCTACACCCATCATCGTCAACAGTTTCATGTATGCACCTTCCCGGCGCCCTGGCGCCGACTGTGATCAGGCCGCCGCGATCGCCGCGGCCATGTGAACGATCCCGAATAAACAGAGTGCCCCGATGGCCAGACAGGCGGGGGCATGGACGACAGTTCCACGATGTTCTACAGGCGCAGGACCGTCCCGAGATCTACAGGACTACACCGGGCCGCCGAGGATGCCCCAGGCCGCACGCAGGCAACGCGGAGGGAAACCGAGTGCGGGAGTGGGTCCGAGGCCGCCGCGGAGTACCAGACCAGACTCGGCGCCGGCACATCCGGGTTCCTGGGAGAGGGGGTGCCGGCCTCGAGCATCGTCAGGTCGAGGCAACCGCACGGCGATTCCGGCTCGGAGGGCTGGTCCGGAACGTCTCGCCCCGCGCTTTCCGCGCATGCGCAGCAATCCGCGCCTTGGACGATCGTCATCGGCCCGCCGCCCTCGTCACAGCCGAGGCAGAGTTCCAGCCCGCGCCCGTACCCCACCAACTGTGCGGCGGCGCAGAGCAGCACGATCAGGAGGCACAAGGGTTGAAAGCGCGCGGTGGGCATGGGTTCTGTCCGGTCCATTATACATATTGGCCGGCTCGGCCGGAGTGTTCGGCCCTTTTTGCCCGATGGGTTCCGCTTGCAGCGCCTGTGCCGCCTGTTACGGCGGCAGCCCGAGGGGCGCGGGCTGCCATATTGTGCGAGGTGAACCCGCCTCGGCCGCTCGCTTTCGGGCATCCCGTTTGCCTATGAGCCTCCTATGACCAATGGCAGCAAGCCCGCCCCCTGGTTGATCGCCGCATGGCCCGGCATGGGGAACGTCGCGATTATCGCGGCCGGGTACCTTGTGCACCACCTGGACATGCGGCCCTCGGGCGAACTCCCGTCCCACGACCATTTCGATATCAACGAAGTGGAGGTCAAGGACGGCCTGATCACCCCGGCCAAGCTCCCCCGCGGCGTTTTCTACCGCTGGACGAACACGAAAAAGGGGCGGGACCTCATCGTCTTTCTCGGCGAGGCGCAGCCCGCGACTGGGGCGTACGCCTATGCGCACGAACTGGTTGAGGCCGCGACGACCATGGGCGTTGAAAGGGTCGTGACCTTTGCCTCCATGGCGTCGGGCCTTCATCCGTCCGAGAATCCAAAGGTTTTCGGCGTTGCCAGCGACAAGGTGACGCTCGCGGAGCTCCGCCGGGCGGAGGTCCCGCCGCTGGAGGACGGTCAGATCGGCGGACTCAACGGGGTCGTTCTGGGTGTAGCAGGGGAACGGGGCCTCTCGGGCATGGGCCTGCTCGCGGAAATCCCCTTCTTCGCCGCGGCCGTGCCGAACCCCAAAGCCGCCCGGGTCGCCCTGAGCGTCTTCAGCGTGATGGCCGGGATCGATATCAGCCTCGAGGAGTTGAACAAGCACGCCGCCGCTATGGACGCCGCCCTTGTCGAGGCGCTCGAGAAGCTCGAACGCAAGCGGGCCGGCGAAGAGCCGTACGACGCCGAGGATGAGGACGAATCGCTCGATGAGGGGGATGAGGGCGAGGCGCCGCCTCCCGTTACCGACGATTCAGCCCCTCCGAGCACTCCGGAACGCCTTGATTACGCCGCCCGGAACCGGATCGAACGGCTGTTTCAGGAGGCTCGAAAGGACCGGTCCAAGGCGATGCGGCTCAAGGATGAACTCGACCGCCTCGGGATCTACAGCCAGTACGAGGACCGTTTCCTCGACCTCTTCCGCCGGGCCGAATAACCGCGGCCGCCGCGCCAATGGCCGTCAGCCATCCAGCGAAAACCGGCTGACAAGCTCCTCAATCGAATAACCGAAACTCCAGTGGGAGAACCGTGCCGCGTCCGATTGCGAAACGGGTATCGGACCCCCAATCTGGGGAATACTCCTTCCGGAGACTCGAATGAGAGCTTCCCACACCGCACACGCCGGTCTCTCCATCGCCCTCGCCATGCTCGCCGGCACGACGGGTGCCGTCGGGCAGGACCGGATCTCGATCGAGAAAGCCGGCAGCAGGACTGTGCTGAAACTCGATGGCAGGACGTTTCATACGTCGGAGTCCGTGCAGGGAACCTCAAGTGTCCTGAAGTTTTCTGGCTCCCCGCTGACCATCGCGGTCTGGCAAGAGCACAGCGGTGGCCGCTTTGCTATCAGCAACGACGGCGCCCGAATTGATCAGATTGCGACCACGGAGAACCTGGTTCGCCTGAAATATGCGACCTTCGACCCCCTCAAGGGCGAGCCGATGGTGCCCAACGAGTTCCGGTCCCGTGCCGGCAACGAACTCTACCTTGTGCAGTTTTTAGCGACGCCCCTGGACGAGATGCGGGCGGAGGTGCGGGCTCTCGGCGGCGAGGTCCTGCGCTTCCTCACCGACAACACGCACGTGGTGCGGATCCCCGCAGGGGCGCAGAAACGCGTCGCTGGTCTCCCGCACGTGCGCTGGGTGGGCGAGTACCACCCCGCCTACCGGTTCGATCCCGCGCTCCTGGCGCAGCTCGCGGCTGCGCAGGAGATGCCGGCCGCCCGCTACTCGATCGAGTGCATGCGGGTGGGTCAGGTCGATCAGCAGTCGGTATCCGACGTCATCACGAGGCTCGGCGGCGTCGTGCACATGTCCACCCCCGAGCAATACCGGCTCGAGGCCACCCTCACGCGGGAGCAGCTCCTGCTCGTGGCGGGGCTGAACGAGGTCAGCTACATCGATCCGTGGGGCGGACCGGCCCAAACGGACATGGACATCGTCCGGCAGGTCGGCGGCGCAGCGCCGCTGCTCTCCAACGCCGGGTTCCTCGGTCAGGGGGTGCGCGGGGAGGTCTTCGACACCGGCGTGGTGCCGAACCACGTCGAATGGAACGGGCAGGTCCCGCTCACGCACAACGCCACCAACCTCGATTCGCACGGCAACGCGTGCTACGGCATCAACTTCGCCACCGGCGTCGGGAACCCGAGCGCGACCGGACTCCTGCCCCAGCGTGAGCAGGGGATCTTCTCCTGGGCGGGAGCGACCAGCCAGTTCGGCGGCGGCAGCTTCCCGTCGCGGCTGCAGCTCAACGCGGAAGCAACGGATCCATCCGGTCCCTACCGCTCGGTGTTCCAGACATCCAGCGTTGGCAGCATTCAAACGACCCTGTACAACGCGCTCTCGGCGGAGGTGGATGATTATCTCTTCCGCGTCGACTACCTGAGCTGCCAGAGCCAGAGCAACACCGGCAACCGCAACAGCCGGCCGCAGGCCTGGGCCAAGAACATCGTGTCGGTCGGCGGCATCGAGCTCAACGAAACGGTCACCCGCGACGATGACACGCGTGCCTTCGCCAGCATCGGCCCCGCCGCGGACCTGCGGGTAAAGCCGGACCTGTCGCACGCATACGGGGGCATTTTCACGACCTACAGCGGCTCGCTGAACGGCTACGGCGACTTCGGCGGCACCTCCGGGGCTACCCCGATCACGGCCGGCCATTTCGGGCTCCTGCACCAGATGTGGCACGAGGGCGTCTTTCCGAACCACGGCGGGGGCACCAGCGTCTTTGCCAGCCGCCCGAGGTCCACGACCGCCAAGGCCCTCCTGATCAACGGGGCGTACCGCTATCCGATCAACGCACCGATCACGAACAACATGTACCGCGCGTACATTGGCTGGGGCTCCGCGGATTTCAACCGGCTCTATCCGGACCGCCTCCACCACTTCATCGTGAACGCGAGCGACCCGCTCACCAACGCCCAATCGCGCAGCTATGAGCTGACCGTCGCCCCGGGCGCGCCCGAGTTCCGGGCGACCCTTGTCTACCCGGACCCGATGGCCGCAACCGTCGGCGCCCAGGCCCGTGTCAACGACCTCACGCTCAAGGTGACAGCGCCCACGGGAGAGATCTACTACGGCAACAACGGCATGGTGCCGACCGCCACCTCCGGCGCCGGCCACCTCGCGGGTGCTCACTACACCACGCCGGGCGGGAGTCCGAACACCTACGACACCGTCGAGAACGTGGCCGTGGCCGCTCCCGCTCCCGGACTCTGGACCGTCGAAGTCATCGCGAGCCAGGTTGTCCAGGACGGCTACCTGCCCACTCCCGCCACGGACGCGGTGTATTCCCTGGTCGTATCGAGCGTCCAGGTGCCGCCGCCCCTCACCGGCGCGTGCTGCATCCCGGACGCACCGTGCACCACGACGACCGCCGCGAACTGCCTCAGCATCGGCGGCACCTACATGGGCGACGGCCTGTCCTGCGGCGCTGTGGCCTGCCCGCCATCGGGCGCGTGCTGCGGGCCGGAGGGGACCTGCATGCTGGCGAGCGCCGCGACCTGCGCGGCGACCGGCGGGGCATATCAGGGCGATGGCGTCCCGTGCGTGGAGGCCAACTGCGGCCCCGGCGCCTGCTGCTTCGCGGACGGGACCTGCTCGGTCCTCGGCAGCGCCGCGTGCGTGGCCCAGGGCGGCGTCTTTAGCGGCAGCAGCGTCGGCTGCGCGCAGGCGAACTGCCCGCAGCCGCAGGGCGTGTACCTCTACAGCGGGCCCTCGGTCCCCATCCCCGACGGCACCGCGGGGTGCGGGCCGGTCGCGGTGGCCGAGATCCAGGTCCCGGATTCGTTCACGATCACCGAGATCGGTCTGGGCGTCTACATCCGCAGCGCCTACCAGGGCGACCAGCGCTTCCGCCTTGTCCGCGGCGGGACGACCATCAACCTGGTCGACCGGCCCGGCGTCAATGCCGGTTCGACGTTCGGTTTCAGCGAGCCGGATTTCGGCGCGGCCGCGAGTTTCGGTTCCCTGATGAGCTTTTCCGATTCGGCGGGCGTGGTGTACGACACCCCGGGCGTGGCGTACCCGGGCATCGCCGGCACGACGGGAACCTACCGGCCGAAAGCGGGCCAACTCGACGGGTTCATCGGGCAAAACGCCCAGGGTGTCTGGCGTCTGGAGGCGGACGACTGCGCCTCAGGGCTCACCGGCTCGATCGAGTTTGTCCGGCTTTTCCTCCCGCAGGCGGCCTGCTACGCCAACTGCGATGAGAGCACGACGACCCCAGTGCTGAATGTCGCCGACTTCACCTGCTACCTCCAGCGTTTCGCGGCCGGCGAGCCCTATGCCAACTGCGACGCGAGCACCGCGCCGCCCGTGCTGAACGTGGCGGACTTCACCTGCTTCCTGCAGCGCTTCGCCGCTGGATGCCCCTGAGCACGTTGACCTGCAAATGGCAGAGCCCGGGCGTACACCCGGGCTCTCTACCCTTCACGTTTCGTGTCGGTCAGCGATTGACCCGACGAACACCGCCCACTGCGCGGGCCAGCGGGTTGGCGGGGAACGCCTGCTCGATCACGTCGACCGCCTGGCGATCGGAACCGACGATCACGGCGTCCGGCTGGTCGGCCGCGGCCGCCTCGGGCGCGTACCCCTGGCCGTCGAAGTCGGCGACCAGGTGCGTGGTCATCCGGAGCTTCAGTTCGGACTCCAGAAGTCCGCGGAGTCTCTCGAGCGCCTGCGGGTCGGTCGCGCCGCCCTGCTCGCGCGCAATCCGGCCAAGGACCTCGTGCCAGACGCTCTCGGCGAGCGAGACCCGCACTTCCTCGATGATCCGACTGACCCGCGGCTTGAGGATCTGGTCGACGTATTCGCGGTAGTAGGGAAGGTGCCCGGTTCCCGCCTGTCCGTTGTGGCTCATGGACAACTCCTGGACGTCCCAGCGCCCGTGTGGCGCCGGCGTTCAGTCCAATAGTGAAGCACGGCCGCCCGGTCTGCCACCCCGAGAGGTGGAAAGACTGGGACGATTGTACGGGCTTTGCTCGTTATAACGCCGCGGCGGCGGGCGAGACGCGTTCTCGCGGCCGCAGGAGGCCTCGGACGACCAGGGCAAGCTCCACGAAAAACCATGCCGCCAGCGCCGGGACCAGCCATCGCGCGCGGGGATCCAGCAGGGAGCCGATGCGGGCTGCCAGTTGCTCGGCGTTCCCCTTCCTGAATGCTTTCGCGATGCCCACAAGCAGGTGCGGCCTGGCCAACGCCTTGTAGCCCCCGGCGCGGAACCACGCCACGCCGGGCGAGCCCTTCCGGGCGGCCTTGACGAGCGCCGCCTCCGCAACCTCCTGAGCGGCACCGCCGGCGCGACCGGCGCCTTTGGCCACGGCCGCGGCCTCCCCGCCCGCTACATGCAGGGCGAACGCCCCCGCGGGTTGGCGTTCGAGAAACGACGCCAAACGCGCGACATCCTGGGGCGAGTCGGCGTGTCGGAGCGCACGGACCGTCCCGCCGGGCGATAGCTTCCCAGAGAGGCGGCGGACATCCCTCAGGAGCGGCATGAGTTCGCGGTGCTTTCCGGCGCGGGCCACCTTGAGG
>JAEYVB010000434.1 GCA_023429345.1 Planctomycetota bacterium | reverse complement strand
GTTCGACGCCGTCGGCGGCGCCCCTGCCCGTAACGTGGCCCGGTGGGATGGCGCGGCGTGGTCGGCCGTCGGCGGCGGCGCGGGGCCGGGCCCCAACGACATGGTCCGCGCGATGGCGAGCTTCGACGACGGCCGCGGCCGGGCGCTCTTTGTCGGCGGGCAGTTTTCGACCGCCGGCCCAACGGCCGCGGCCAACATCGCCCGCTGGGATGGCGCCGCGTGGGAGGCGCTGGGCCTCGGCGTCGATGGAGAGGTGCACGCCCTTGCGGGATTCTTCCACGGCACGGAGCGGCACCTGTACGTCGGCGGCTTCTTCAACACCGCCGGCGGCATGGGCATCCCCAACCTCGCCCGCTGGTCCGGGTGCGCCCCGACGCCCGGCTGCTACGCCAACTGCGACGACTCCACGACCGCGCCGGTCCTCAACGTCGCGGACTTCACGTGCTTCCTGACCCGCTTCGCCGCGGGGGAGAGCTACGCGAACTGCGACCAGAGCACGACGCCGCCCGTCCTGAATGTGGCGGACTTTACCTGTTTCCTGCAGAGTTTCGCCGCGGGCTGCCCATAGCTTCCGCAACCCGCCGGGGACCCGCCGGTACAAGGTGAACCCGGGAACCCCGCGGCATCATGGGAGCCAACGTAGCATGCGGAACTACATCCTGACTCTTTGCATCCTGATGACTATCGGACCTATCGCGTCCTGCGCGGCCCAGATATGCGGTCATTGGGAGGCCATGCCTCGACCCTTGGGGCTCCCCGGCGTCAGCGGGCGGGTACACAGCATCGTGTTCTACGACGGCGGGTCGGGAAACCGGATGTATGTCGGCGGCGAGTTCACGATCGCCCGCGAGGACGCGACCTTCATCCAGAATCTGGCCGCGTGGGACGGCGCCCAATGGACGGCGGTGTCTCCCGTGCCCTCGCCTCCGATCACCTCCATGGCCTGGTTCGACGACGGCTCGGGCCCGGCCCTCTACACCGCCTCGAAAGAGGTCGGCCCGGAACCGCTGAACGAGCGGCTCCGTCGGTTCAGGAACGGCTCGTGGGAGATCATCCCCGCGAGCTACAGCATCCTTACCGACCCGGAGTTTCGCGTTTTTGACGTGAGCGGGCAACCCCGGCTGCATCTGCGTTGGCGATTCGTCGAGAGCGGCGGCAACAGCGCGATCGCCGCCTGGAACGGCACCAGTTTCGAGATCGTCGGCCCCAATCTCCCCGTCGCGGTCGGATTCGAGCAGTTTCAGGGGGATCTCTACGCGACCGCGAACACCAGCGGGTTCCAGGGTCTGTACAAGCTGGTGGGCGAAACGTGGGAGCCCGTGGCCAATGCCCCGGCCGCGGCCCGCGGGCGCCTGACCGTGCACGACGACGGCGCGGGTCCGAAGCTTTGCATCGCGGGGACCGGGGTCTGGGCCTTCGACGGGGTGACGTTCAGCGACATCAGCTACGGTGTCGGGAGCGTCGACTATCTCTACTCGTGGGACACCGGTCAGGGCCGCCGACTTATCGCGCGTTCGGGGTTCAACGATCGGCTCTACCGCCTGCAGAACTCCGCGTGGACGCCGTACCTCTTCGCGTCCGGCGATGCGCTCGCGGTGAACGCGATCAGCGCGGGCACCGTCGGCGGGGTCAATCGTCTGGTCATCGGCGGCAACTTCGCCGCGGTCGACGGGGTCCCCTCTTCCAGTCTCTTCGCTACGACGGTCACGATTCCATCGGCAATCACGCCCGGCACGATCCCGGTCGTCACCGCGGCCGCCATGTTCGACGCGGGAGCCGGCCCGCAGCTGTATGTCAGCGGGGATCTATCGAGCGCCGGCGGGGTCTCGCTCAACCGCATCGCGCGCTTCGACGGCTCTTCCTATCAACCTCTCGGCGCCGGCCTCGGCGATCGCGCGACCGAGATGCTCGTCCACGACGACGGCTCGGGCCCCGCGCTCTTTGCCGCCGGCAACTTCCTGACCGCCGGCCCCCACTTCGCGTACTCGATCGCGAAGTGGAACGGGGCGGCGTGGTCGACGCTTGGCCACGGCCTGCGGCAGTCGAGCAACCCCGGTACCGTGCACGCGATGGCCGTCTACGACGACGGCAACGGCGCTGCGCTCTACGTCGGCGGGCAGTTCGACACCGCCGGCGGCGCGCCGGCCGCGAACATCGCCCGGTGGAACGGGACGGCGTGGTCGGCGGTCGGAGCCGGCCTGGATGGCACCGTGCGCACGCTCGCGATGTTCGACGACGGCCAGGGCCCGGCGCTGGTGGCCGGCGGCGATTTCACGGGCTCGGGCGCCGCGCCGATAGCGAGGCTGGCGGTCTACCGCGGCGCTGGATGGACGCAGTTTCTGGGCGGTGCCAACAACAACGTGTGCGTGATCGGCGCCTTCGACGATGGCGGCGGCGATGCGCTCTTCGCCGCTGGACCCTTCACGAACATTGGCGGCGTAGCGGTCCAGCGCCACGCCCGCTGTCGCAACGGCGTCTGGCAGCAGCCGGATCCCTCGGCCACGGTCGGCAGCTGGTCCCCGACCTCTCCCACCGGCTTTGGTGCGCTCACGAACGTGCAGCGGCCCTTCTGTTACTTCTATGCGAATCGGTCCTTCTCGATCACGCACGCCGGCGGTTTCACAAAGCACATCGCTGTCTGGGACGGCCTGTCCTGGACGGACCTCGGCAATGGTCCCGGCGGCTGGGTCCATACGATGCTGCCCGTCGAGGACGCCTCCGACCCCCGCATCATCGTCGGCGGTGAGTTCACGACGCCCGGCGGGATCGAGAGCCCCGGCATCGCGCTTTGGCGTTCCTGCCCTGCTTGCTACGCCAACTGCGACGGCTCCACGACCGCGCCGGTCCTCAACATCGCGGACTTCACGTGCTTCCTGAACCGCTTCGCCGCGGAGGAGAGCTACGCGAACTGCGACCAGAGCACGACTCCGCCGGTGCTGAACGTGGCGGACTTTACGTGCTTCCTGCAGCGTTTCGCCGCGGGCTGCCCCTGAGGTTTCGGCCCGGGGCGCGGCCCGGGGCGGGAGGGGTCAGCCGGCTCTGGTCGGGTTCTGGCCATATTTTTGGCCATGGAGCGGGCAAATTCACGCCGTCGGGCGGGTATGTGATGATGCCGCGGCGGTTCTCCCGCATGGCATGGGGTATGCAAAGAGGTATCCCCATGGAACGTACGACAGCCGCCCTCGCCGCCCTGTTCGCGCTCGCTCTCCCCGCGCTCGCGGATCCGGGCGATGTGCTGTGGCACTTCGAGGTCCCCACGCCCGGCTCGCCGCTCCACCGGCCGTCGCTGGGCGCCGACGGCACCATCTACTGGTCCACCAACTCTCTCTACGCCATCAGCCCGGCGGGCCAGGAGCTCTGGAGCCGGCCCCACGCCAACCCCAACCCGGTCGGGGTCGGCCTCGACGGAACGCTCTACATCGGCGGCTGGCAGCCCCCGCCCAACTCGCACCTGCCGGCGCTGAAGGCCTTCTCGCCGGGCGGGCAGCACCTCTGGGACTTCACGCAGATGGGGACCGTCGTGGGATTCCTCGGGGGGCCCAATGTCGGTCCAGACGGCAACGTGTACGCCGTGATGTACGGCGGAGCGGGGATGAGCCCGCCGGGCTTCGGCGCCCTTTCGCTCACCCCGGCCGGCTCGCTGCGCTGGCACGTCGACGGGTTTGCCAACGATGCGGGCGCTCTCCCTTCCGAGATCGAGTTCGGCAACGGCCAGATGTACAAATCCGAGTACAACGCCCCCATGCCGGCGGGCCAGCTCCAGTCCGGCCTTATCGCCTTCGGCTTTGACGGTGAGGTGGAGTGGCGCCACTCGATCGGTGTCCCCTCGAACGGCCCCGGGCGACAGCCACGGGTCTCCCCCATCAACGGCAACGTCCACCAGACGGTTCAGCCGCGCACGCTCAGGGCGTATCGGCCCGACGGCTCGCTCGCGTGGTACTACACCGGCGGCTTCACGCCGACCGGGTTCGGGACTCCCGCCGCGGGCCCGGACGGATCGGTGTACGTGATCAACGGCAGCCTGCACGTCATCGCCCTGGATGCCGGCGGGAGCGTCCGCTGGATCGCGCAGAACGTCGTCCCCTACTTCGCCACAGCGCCCGAGGTGAGCCCCGACGGCGCCCTGCTCGTCTTCGGGACCAGCGCGTGCAACGGCGGCGCGTGCCCGGGACGCGTCGTGGCCCTCAACACCGCCGATGGCTCGATCGCATTCAATGAGCCGCTCCCGAACGTCCCCGGCGGCATTCCCACGCCGACGACGCAGCCCAGGTTCTCCGCCGACGGCTCCGTCGTCTACATCGGGGCGGAGGCGTTCACCGCGTTCACGCATGCCTACCT
>JAEYVB010000367.1 GCA_023429345.1 Planctomycetota bacterium | reverse complement strand
GAGCAGGAGTTCCTGACGCACATGCTCTACGAGCTCCGTCTCCAGTACGTCGAGATCAGCAAGGCCGTGGCGAAGGCGGTCGAGCAGGGCCGCATCGGGCCCTCCGGCGGTCCCATGGGCGGCATGGGCGGTGGGGGGGCGATGCCCGGCGGCATTCCCAACATCAGCATCAAGCCCCCGCCCAGCACCTGACCGCAGGCAGCAGGTCCAGGAACGCCCGGATAACGCATCGCCCGCGCATCCGGCACGCTCCCGGCCCAACTTGCCCGCCGACCACCCGCACGGCTCATTCATCCCTCCCCGGCTGCCGATCCTTCCCACATGACACACCAGGGAAACCCCGACCAGGGGCAGAGTGGTACCCCGCGCTCCCAGCGCGGGTGGGGGCAGAGTTCCTTCCTGATCGCGAGCTGCGCCGTCGTCGGCACCGCCGCCTATCTCGGTTCGGAGTGGCTCCGCGCCCCCCTCGCCGGGCTCCCCACGGGTGTGTGGGGAATCATCGTCGCTCAGGGCGCCGCCTATGCGTGGTCGCGCCGTGAGTACCGCATGGCCTCGGAGCGGGCCTCCCTCCGCGCTGCCCCCGCCCTGCCCAGCCGTCGCCTCGACCTCGGCGATATCGATGTTCGTCTGCTCGTCGGACGCGCTTCGGCCGCGGCCATCGATCGGTGGTCCAGCTTCTCCGACAAGCACCCCGCGGGCCGATTCACACTTCCCAACGCCGACCGCCTCGCCGGCAGCCTGTCGCGGCTGCCGTGGCCCAGCGCACCGATCCGCGTCGGCCTCGACGTCGGCCCCGACTGTGCCGCGGCCCTTGCCACGAGCCCGACCGCTTTCCCCGTCGAATGGGTCCCCATCCCGGCCTCCGGCGATGAGCAGGGTCTGATCCGCCGCTTCCGCCTCGACGCCCTCGTCCGACACGATATTTCGCACGCCATGCGCATCGCCACGCCCGACCGCCCCGGACGCGAGGCGACGTGGCTCGATTGGGGTACGCCGCGGCCGCTGTGCTTCCCGAGCGTCTTCCCGACGCTCCTGGATCCCGCGCAGATCACCCTCGATTCCGTCAACCCCTCCGATCGCGCCGAGGCCCGGGCCCTGAACTCCCTGATCGTCGCGGCCGCCGTGCTCTCCCGCTCACCGCACCGGCTCACGCTCACCGACCACATCCGCGGCCGTCGCCCGACCTTGGGGGTATCCACCGGACCCCGCGCCGCGGCCACGCTCTGGCCCGCCGAGGATGCCCTCCTTCACCTCGCGGCCATCGTCGAGACCGAGAGCCGCGAGGGCTCGGATTCCGCCGTCTGGAAGGCCGCGGCCCGCATCGCCAGCGCCTTCCTGGCCGCGACCGATGCCCCCATCGACGCCGAATCCCGCCGCCGTACCCTCGACGCGTGCGCCCGGGCCCTCCCCGAGGAGCCGGACGTCCTGCTCCGGGCCGCGGCCATGCGGTTCGCCTCCTGGGACGATCAGGCCGCGTTCGACGCCCTGGCCCGGGCGGACCGGGCGATCCGTGCGGGTGCGGATGGGCACAATCTCGACCAGCTCCCGTTCCTGCAGTCCGAGCTTGAGCACGGGCTTCCGGGGCCTTTCACCCTGGGGCGGGTCGCCGCGGGCATCTGCCTCGCCTGCGCCACGAGCCCTCTGGAGCGATTCCCCCATATCCGGGGGGATTGCCTGGACGACATGCGGTACTCGGCATGGCTGGTCGGACGCGACCAGGACCGGGCCCTGCTGACGGAGGTCTTCCGGATGCTCGAGCGGGACCGGGCCGGGGGTTCGGACGAGGGGTCCCAGGCCCAGACGCCGGATCTGTCGACGCCCCTGACCCGCGCCGCTTAGGGCCTCGGGAATGGGGTTGCAGATTGCCCAGTTTCACTCACCCTGCCCGTTGCTGGGGGGTGGGCCCACTGCCCTTCGCCGTAGTGCGTCAAGGTGCCGGGGCCCGGTCGGTAGCACGTTCGCGGACCCTGATTCTCAGGGAATCGACCCCGAACTATTGCCCTACGGGCGGTTTGGCGGTACGCTCTAGGCACACCCACTCGGGCGGAGCGGCCTTTGACGCTCAGGAGATTGCAGATGCAGGCACCCCACAGCGGCGCAACGCCGCGCCGTACCGCGTTCACCCTCATCGAGTTGCTCGTGGTGATCGCGATCATCGCCCTGCTGATCGGCATCCTGTTGCCGGCGCTCGGCAATGCCCGGAAGAACGCCAAAATGGTCGCCGAACAGGTCGGCTGCAAGCAGCTCCAGACGGCGTACTTCACGTATTCCTCGGACTGCAAGGACGAGACGCTCCCGGCGGCGCCCCACTGGAACTGGAACCACTCCGAGCAGGCGCGCTACGCGATGTTCCCGGCGGATCCGTTCGACAAGACCGGGAAGCTCTGGCACTCCATCACAAAGGTGTGGACCCTGCAGCTCGCCGGCTACCTCGACTATTCGCTCGAGGGGTTCCAGCTGGACAAGGCAACGCACAGCGATTTCCGCACGCGTCCGACGACGCCGACGAATATCTCGGGTCCCTACCGGGATTACCCGTCCAACTCGTACCTCGCGGCCTTGGCCTGGCATCCCTCGTTCGGTGTGAACGGGATCCTCTACGGCGGTTCCTACCGGCACGGCGCGTTCTGGTCGGGCAAGCCGGGCGGCAACTACCGGCAGGCGGGCGGCAACTTCTACGTGTCGAATCACTCCAAGGTGAGGCGGCCCGAGCACATGCTGATGTTCGCCTCATCCCGCGCGGGTGACATCAAAACCGCGACGTCGGCCTATTGGAGCTACGGCGACACCGACTCTGCGCCGCCGGATACCGGGAATATCGTGCCTGGGCATTGGCTCGTTCAGCCGCCGAAGGCCATGCCGAAAGATTCAAGCAACTGGAGTTCTGCGCCCAACCCGCCCACTAACCCCCCGCCAGGCAGCTACTCACTGGGGCCGGCCGGCTGGCGCGGTATCGGTCAGACGAGCAACAAGTTCGATCCTAAGCAGAACCCCAGCACTTGGGGCTTCCTCGACGGCCGCAACTTCGGCAAGATCGTCGCCGGACAGGCGGACGGTCACGTGAAGATGCTCACTCTGGAGCAGCTCCGCGACATGACACGCTGGAGCAACTACGCCCGGAAGGTCGGCAACGTCGAGGCCAAGGACTGGAACTTCGAGCCTGCGCCATAAATAAATGCACAATTCCTGTCTTGGTAAAAACCCCGTGCTGTCGCGGGGTTTTTTTGATCGGCGTCGAGTTTGTTCACACTCGCTGGCACACATCTGGCGAAGGATTGCAAACGCAGACCTCCGACTGTATTGTGCGGATCACACAGGAGAAGCACGATGAATCGGAGCATCAAACTCGCACACGCAGTGCTCGCAGCATCGCAGGTCTGCTCGGCCAGCGCTCAGATCGATCGATACGTCGTGTCAACCGGCACAACTGGCTCTGTGTCCAACTGCTTCGGAGTCGCGGCCACCTCTGATGGGGGTTGCATTATCGTCGGCGACGGGGCGTATCCGGGTCTGATCAAGCTCAACTCCACGGGATTGCTTGATTGGCAAAGGGCCTACTTCTTGAGTCCGAATACATCGGCGGGTACCGGACGTGGGATTCTCGAAAGCAGCTTTGGTGGATACGCCATGACACTGTTCGCGGCGAGCAGTCCCGGCTTCGAGGTCGGACTGCTCAGGGTCGATTCTTCCGGCGTTCCGCTGTGGGGATGGCTCGCAGAGGCCGACTTCCTCAATGACCCAACCGGATACAAGCAGTTGGATACCACGAGATCACGGCAGTTGCCGGTCGAATCTGAGGCTTACGCAACGATCGGCAACAGGACGGTTATTCCTGGAACCACG
Source organism: Planctomycetota bacterium (assembly GCA_023429345.1). Lineage (GTDB taxonomy): Bacteria > Planctomycetota > Phycisphaerae > Phycisphaerales > UBA1924 > JAEYVB01. Next base: position 3,129 of record JAEYVB010000367.1, on the reverse strand, counting down.
GTAAGCCGAGGCGTCCTGATGCTCGTTGATGCTACACTTTCGCAGGCGACTAGCGTCCAAGTTTCTTCGGACGCGGGGGAAGTGGCCTTAGCGGACATCGATGTGTCCCCCAGCGGTATCTTCATTCTCGGCACGATCAAACGGCCGTCAACCAAAGGCTGCGAAGAACAGATGGACGGGCTGCTGGCGTGGTTTGGCCTCTCCGGGAACGTTATTCAGGCTTGGACATTCGATAGTACGAGACTGCCGGATCCGGGGCGCTGCTTCACGGACGAGTGGGGATGCGGAATTGCGGTCGACGGCGACACTGTTTATTTCACGCTCGCGGACACTATGGCTTATTCGGGCACCGGCAATGCCTATGTCGCTGCATTTGACTGCTCGAGCGCCACTCTGACGTGGTCAAGGCAGATCCTCAGTTTCTGGCCCATGTACCACTGTGTTGATCTCGACGGCGATGATCTTTTGTTGGCCGGACGATACACGAGCACTTCGACCAATCAAGCCGCGTTTCTCAATCTCTCGGCGACCACCGGGACGGTAAGCGCCGGGCGAACATACCCGGACCCGGGCTCACTCAGCGGGTTCTTCACCTTCCGCGGAATCAGCGCCGTCGGTTCAGGGAACGGCGATGCCTGGGTTGTGAACGGGGGCGCATTCGGCAGTGGCACACATGCCTACGTGAAGAGGATCGATGCCTTCGGTGTTTCGGGATGCCCCTCGGACCCCATCGATCCGTCGACAGGCGAAGAGTTGGAGTTTCAGGAGGTTTCCCTGACCCTCAGTCCGCTCGAATCGCTGGGATGGTCGCTCGGTGAGGAGGCCGTGCCGTCAGAATCCGTGAACCCGTGTGCACCCTGTTACCCGAACTGCTCCTGCTACGCGAACTGCGACGGCAGCACAGTTCCCCCGATTCTCAACGCCGCCGATTTCACCTGCTTCCTCCAGGCTTTCGCAGCGGGTGATCCATACGCGAACTGCGACGGGAGCACGACGCCACCCGTCCTGAATGTCGCCGATTTCACGTGTTTCAACCAGATGTATGCGGCCGGTTGCCCGTGATCGCGGCGCACAGGTGCTGCCGCGGCTGCGTTGTCTACGAGCGCAGCCCCCTCAGTCCTTGGCTTCTGACAATTGTCGCATAGTTGTTTGGCTGGACCTTCCAGCACCGACCGTGAAGTGCCATCGCGGCCTCCCATCGAGCCGACCCGCGGCCTTCAGTACCCGCTCGCCATCGCCTCTTCGATCTCCTCGGGTGCGCCGAAATGCTGCTCGAACAGCTCCTCGTGCCGCCGGGCGGAGATGCGGCCTGCATCCTCGCCGAGCAGCGCCTGGAGGTACTGGCCCACGCCCGTCGGGTTCGTGCGGAAGAGATGGCTGAACAGGGCGTAGCTCTGGCTGTACATCGCCTCGGCCGCCTGGGCATCGTGCGTCGGCGCCTCGGTCATGCCGACCAGCTCGCGCAGCGGCCGCAGCCGCCCCTGGCGGCGGAGCTCGTCGTACCGCTGCTCGCGTGTGCCCGAGCTCGCGCCGCGGTCGGGCCCGAAGCTCAGGGCGGCGTTGTCGGTCTCAAAGCTCGTCGCCAGCCCCTCGCTGAGCCAGAAGGGGTAGTCGCGGTCGCCGAGCTGCATGCCCGTGTTGAACGCCAGCAGGTGGATCGCCTCGTGGACGGTCTTGGCGGTCGAGTAGGCCGCGGCCCGCTGCCCAATTCGGTCGCGCTCGCGCTTGATGCGGGTCTCGAGCTCCTCGGCGGAGGAGAGGAGCTGGCGCGCCCGGGCAGTCTGCCGGCGCCGGCTGGCCTGCTCGGCCTCGTCGCGCTTCTCGCGGAGCTCCTGCTCGAAGGTCTGGATGCGGGACTTCTGCGCGGTGTACGCGGGGCTGGTCGCATCGTTGTAGAAGACGACGCGGTTGGAGGCCGTGGCGTAGTACCCGGCCACCCAGCGGGCCTCGAGCCCGTCGTTCCGCCGGGCGAAGGCCTGGTAGTCGGTGTGGTGGTCGAAGAGCACGCAGACCAGCTTCGTCTGGTGCGGGAACGTCGGCAGGTTCAGATTCTGCGCGACGCGGAAGTACTGGTCCCGCGCCCGCTCCAGCATGCGGCCGCGCTCCATGGTCCACGCCGGGTCCGAATCCGAGAGCAGCACGAAGTGCTGGGTCTCGTACCGGCGGAACCCATCGCCCAGGAGGTTCAGGTTGCGCCGGACCGTGGACTCGTCGGTCGGGACCGTGAAGCCCGGGGTCTGGTAGAGCCGGTGCAGGGCCTCGCCCGCATCGGCCCGGACCGCCGGGTCCTGCCAGGCTTCCCGGTAGTGCATATCCGCGCCGGAGGTGTCCCCTTCGGCCACGGCCCGGTGGCCGAGGAACAGCTCATCCAGCCCGTTCCGGACGGTGCTGGACGCGGCCCCGGGGGCGACGGCGACCGAGATGGTGTTGCGGGACCCGGAGTGCCGGTGGGCCTGGGCCTGGACGCCGGCCGAGGCGGCGAGCCCCGCGGCAGCGACCGCTAAGCCAAGACAACGGCGACGGTTACACGAAAGGTGTTTCCGCATTGTGAGCAGATCGGGCGTGAGGGGTCTATCCTTGACCTGGCGTTCCGGGGGCCGTCCTCGGGGGTGGGGGCCGCCAGCTCACAGTCCGATAATACCATAAATGAAACCTCACTCACAGTGGGTTCATACCCTAATCAACAGGGAATCTGACCCGAACGGCAGATTAATCGCCTCTGGCGGCCTCTGAGCCTCGACGAAACCGGGTTTCAGGGGATAGGCCGGCCGTGCGGATCCTCGGGTTTTGACCCCTGCGCCCGGAGTTTCTCGGACACATCCGCGTCCGGGATGTGCTCGAGCTGCTCCGCGACGGGATGCACGTGATCAGGGCGAAGTGCCGCCTTCTCCACAAGGAACTGCTCCCACAACCGGTGCCGCCGGACCAGTTCTCGGGCTACCTCGCGGCCGGACTCGGTGAGACGGTGGCCATCCGCTGTAGCGACGATCTCGCCGCGGCCGGTCGCGCGGGCGGCGGTTTTGGGGTCGACGCGGCCGACGCGTCCCTCGATCCCCTCTTCGGCCCGGAAAAGATCGGCAAGAAGGTCTTCGCGGGCGATCTCGCGCCGCAGCCGGGCCCGTGCGAGCC
>JAEYVB010000342.1 GCA_023429345.1 Planctomycetota bacterium | reverse complement strand
GCTGGGGCTGGGGCTGGCGCAGCTGGCGGTGCTGGGGCTGCGGGAGGTGGACCAGCTCAAGAGCGCGGAGGTGCCGCTGTGGGCGGTGGTGCTCTCGATCGTGGTGTCGGCGGCGACGGGGCTGGTGTTCGGGATGTTCCCGGCGATCAAGGCGTCGCGGCTGGACCCGATCGAGGCGTTGCGGCATGAGTAAATAGCAAATAGCAAATGGCACATGCGGACAAGGCGGGCGCGGGGCGGGGAGATTCGGAGCGCGGATGGGACGAGGACTGGTGCGGGAACAGGCGGATCGTGTTCCCTTGCTCTTTGCTGTCTGCTCTGTGCCATTGCTGGCGGGCTGCTCCAATCCGCTGGCGTCCCTTCCCCAGGACCACGCCCGGGAGGTGCCGGCGGAGCGGCTCCGGGCGGTAGAGACGCTTCCGCTCGAGCGGTACGCCAGGCCGGCGGAGGCGGAGCGCACGCCGGAGGCGGCGGCCCGGTCGCGGTTCGAGGGGCTGACGGAGGCGCCGGTATCGATCGAGGAAGTGCGCGCCTCGGCGCTCGAGCGCAACCTGAACCTGCGGGTGGCGCTGGTGGACCCGGCGATCGCCGCGGCGCGGGTGAGCGAGGAGGAGGCCCGGTTCGAGTCGACGTTCACGACGCGGGCGCTCTGGCAGGAGACGGATTCGCCGACGGCGAGCACGCTGGAGGGGGCGCAGCAGCGTTTCCAGCTCCTCGAGCCCGGGGTGACGATCCCGCTGCGGACCGGCGGCTTCGCGACGGTGTCGCTGCCGATCACCAAGAACGAGACGAACAACCAGTTCGCGTTCCTGAACCCCTCGTACACGTCGGACCTGGCGTTCTCGATCAGCCACCCGCTCCTGCGGAACGCGGGGCGGGCGGTGGCGACGACGGCGCTGCAGATCGCCGGGTACGACCGGCAGGCGACCGAGGCGCAGACCAAGCTCGAGATCATCAACCAGCTCTCCCTCGCCGATCGGGCGTACTGGGAGCTGTACCGGGCCCGCCGGACGCTCGAGGTGGCGCAGCAGCAGTACGAGCTCGCGGCGGCGCAGCTCGAGAAGGCCCAGCGCGTGGTCGATGCCGGCCGGGCGGCGGAGATCGAGGTCGTGCGGGCGCAGGCGGGCGTGGCGGAGCGGCTGGAGGCGATCATCTCGGCGCAGACGCAGGTGCTGCGCCGCCAGCGCGAGCTCAAGCGCGTGATGAACGATCCCGGGCTGGAGGTCGGGGGGGCAGCGCTGGTGGTGCCGCGGTCCGAGCCGCGCCCGGTCGAGTACGTGCTGGAGGCGGGCCCCCTGGTGGCCGCGGCGATGGACGAGCGGATGGAGATCCTGGAGACGGAGCTTCGGCTCCTGGCGGATGCCGCGAACATCCGCCTTGCGAAGAACCAGACGCTGCCGCTGCTGGATGTGGAGGCGAGCTACCGGATCAACGGGCTGGGGGCGAGCGAGCGCGAATCGTTCCGGACGCTGCGGGACAACCGCTACGAGGACTGGTCGCTGGGGGCGAGGCTGGAGGTGCCGCTGGGGAACGAGGGCGCGCGGTCGCGGCTCCGGCAGGCGGTGCTGGCGCGGGTGCAGCGGATCTCCACGCTGGAGCTGCGGCGGCAGCTGGTGACGCAGGAGGTGCACGACGCCGTGGATGCCATCGATGCGGGGTGGGAACGCATCCTGGCGACGCGGCAGGCCACGATCCTGGCGGCGCGGACGCTCCAGGCGGAGCAGCGGCAGTTCGATGTAGGGGCGAACACGAGCACGGACGTGCTGGATGCGGCGACGCGGCTCGCGGAGGCGCAGCTGGCGGAGCTCGGCGCGGTGACGGAGTACGAGCTTGCGCAGGTAGACCTGGCGCGGGCGACGGGGACGCTGCTGGGGTCTTCGCGGGTTCGCTGGGAGCCGGCGGGAGAGGAACCCGCCCCGGACCAGGCGGGCGGATGAGCCCGAGGGCGGGGCTCAGGCGGTGAGGCAACCCTCATGATGATGACCGGCCGCACCGCGTGCGTATCGGCGCTGTAGGTCTTAGTGTGCGCTAGAGGGACAGGGAGAAACCAGAGGGGGTTTGTGCGATGTCGATGCTACTGCGCGGAGAGAACGATCACGAGTTTGAGCTCGCGCTGGTGCTGGACCAGTACCCCGAGCAGCAGGACGGTTTCAAGGACTCGGGGTTTGTGACGGTGACCTTCCGGGTGGCGACGCCCGAGGAGTCGTGGGAGGAAACCGCGCCGGTGATGAACCTCTACGAGCTGAAGAACCTCCAGGACTGGCTCCGGGCGGTGGCGGACGGCTCGCCGGAGATGGGCGAGGTAGAGCTTCTGGAGCCGGGGCTGAGCTTCTCGGTGGTCCGCAACGGCGGCGCGATGGTGACGATCCGCGTGGGGTTCCATCTGGTGGACCGGCCCGCGGAGTTCACCATGGATGCGCCCACCGATTCGGAGCACGTCGATATCCGGGTCTCGCGCGACCAGGCGGGCGTGGCGGCCGCGGAGCTCGGGCGCGATCTGGAATCGGCCCTGGCGGGCCCGCGCGCGAGCGATGCGGCGGAGGCGATGGGGGTGTTCGGGGCGCCGGATTCGGACCTGAACCTGCTGTCGGACGACCACGAGAGCGAGTTCCCGGAGTTGGCCGATTCGCGCGACGACATCGCGGCGTACGACGACGAGGAAGAGCGGCGGCTGCGGAGCTAGCGCGGGCCTCCGGGCGCGGGATGAGAGGCGGCCCATGAGGCGGCGCGGGGGCGCGGCCGCCGGGCTCGCCGCCGGCGGTACCATGCTCCCGAGGTGCTCATGAGGGGTTCGCTCCGAATCGGGACGTTCGCGGGGATCGGGGTCTTTGTCCACTGGAGCTTTTTCCTGCTCCTGGTGTGGGTGGCCTGGGTGGTCGGCGGGCCCGTGATCCGCGAGCACGGCTGGACGGGGGAGGCGCTGCGGCTGGCGGCGCGGCCGTTCGGCTTCGCCACGCTGTACGTGGGTCTGGTGTTCTTCTGCGTGGTGCTGCACGAGTGCGGGCACGCGCTGGCGGCGCGGCGGTACGGCGTGCCGACGCGGGACATCACGCTCCTGCCGATCGGGGGCGTGGCGCGGCTGGAGCGGATGCCGGAAAAGCCCGGGCAGGAGCTGGCGGTCGCCCTGGCCGGTCCCGCGGTGAACCTGGTGATCGCGGGGCTGCTGTACCTGGTGCTCCTGGCGCTGCCGGCGCCGACGGAGCGGCTGACCGGCGGGGGCGGGCTCCTGGTGCCGCAGTCGCTGCCGGGCTTCCTCTCGCTGCTGATGGTGACCAACGTGTTCCTGCTGGTGTTCAACCTGATCCCGGCGTTCCCGATGGACGGGGGGCGGGTGCTGCGGGCGCTCCTGGGGTACAAGCTGAGCTTCGCGACGGCGACGCGCGTCGCCGCGGGGGTGGGGCAGGTGCTCGCGGTGGGCTTCCTGATCCTGGGGCTGATGACCGGGCAGATCTTCCTGGTGTTCATCGCCCTGTTCGTGTTCCTGGGCGCGGGCGCTGAGGCGCAGATGGCGCAGTACCGCGGCGGGCTCTCGGGGATCCCGGTGCGGGATGCGATGATCACGGACTTTGTGTCGCTGGCGCCCGAGGACACGCTGGAGAAGGCCTCGGACGCCCTGCT
>JAEYVB010000325.1 GCA_023429345.1 Planctomycetota bacterium | reverse complement strand
CATCGGCCAGGCCGCCGCGGCCAACCTCCCCGAGGTGATCGACCACATCAAGGACATCTTCAACCGCGCCGGCGCCGAGCTGATCGCGATGAAGAAGTGGGACGAGCGCCGCCTCGCCTTCGAGATCAAGAAGCAGAAGCGCGGCCTCTATATCCTGACCTACTTCCGCGCCCAGAACACCGCGCTGCCCGGCATCGAGCGCGACTGCAACCTGTCGGAGCGGATCCTCCGCGTCATGATCCTCCGCGCCGACCACCTCACCGAGGACGAGATGCGCGCCTCCGATGCCCGCGACGCCCTCGAGACCGAGGCCAAGATGCGCGTCCGCGCCGCCGAGGAGAGCCAGGCCGGCATGGAGCCCGCCGAGCCCCCCGCCGTCGAGACCGCCGAGGAGGAGAGCGAGCCCGCCGAGGCCTGATCGCCCTCAACTGGCTCTGCGTCAGTGAGCCGGGGCGTCCCGCCCGGCGATCCCGTGGCACGGGCATCCCTGCCCTTGGTCGCAGCGGCTTCCAGCCGCTGCCCCGCTCCGCCACGCTTGGCGCAACAGTAATCCTCTGCTACGCTCACCCGATCAAACCCCAAAGGAGCCGTCCATGGCCGCCGGTTACAACAAAGTGATGCTGATGGGCAACCTCACCCGCGATGTCGAGGTCCGACACACTTCGGGCAATCAGGCGGTCGCCAACATCGGCCTGGCGGTCAGCCGCAAATGGCGGTCCCAGGACGGTGAACTGCGGGAGGAGACAGCCTTCGTCGACTGCGAAGCCTGGGGCAAAACCGCCGAAACCCTCAGCAAGTACGTCTCCAAGGGCCGCCCCCTCTTCGTCGAGGGCCGCCTGAAGCTCGACCAATGGGAAAAAGACGGCCAGAAGCACTCCAAGCTCAAGGTCGTGATCGAGGACTTCCGCTTCGTCGATTCCAAGCCGGGCGGCGGCGAAGGCGGCGGGGGTGGCGGTGGCGGCTATTCCCGTTCCGCGCCCTCCGGCGGCGGCTCCTCGCGTCCCGCCCCGGCCCCCGCCCCCACCGGCGCCGACGGCATGGACGCCGACGATATCCCCTTCTGACCGTGGCACGGGCGTCCCTGCGCGCGCCCTGCCCGAACGCCCGACCTACACTTACCCCCCCACACCGCTGGGGCGGCACCCCTTCGCGGGCAGTCATCCGCGTGACGCCGCTCCTAACTTCCGGCCCTCAGGGCCAAGGACAGCGACCCATGCCCAAGAACATCAAGCTCATGCTCACCGAGAACGTCGACTCCCTCGGGATCGTCGGTGATGTCGTGAACGTCCGCATCGGCTACGCCCGCAACTTCCTCCTGCCCCGCGAGATGGCCACCACCCCGACGGAGGAGGCCATCGCCGCCGTCGCCACCAAACGCGCCGAGGCGCAGCGCCAGGTCGCCGAGCAGCGCAAGCAGCGCGAGGCCCTCGTCGAGAAGCTCGAGGGCATCCACCTCACCCTGGTCCGCTCCTGCAACGACATGGGCCACCTCTACGCCTCGGTCACCCAGCAGGAGATCGCCACCGCCCTCGCCGGCGAGGGCCACACCGGCATCCGCCCCCGCGATGTCCGCCTCAACGTCAACATCAAGCGCGTCGACACCTACGACGTGCCCATCAAGTTCGAGTCCGACCTCGAGGCCCACATCAAGGTCACCGTGCAGGCCGACCGCAAGCTCGACCTCGACCGTCACCACGAGCCCACCGCCCCCGCCGAGGCGGCCGGCACAGAGGGCGCTGCCGAGGGCCAGGCCGAGGGCGCTGCCCCCGCCGCCGACGCCGCCGCGCCCGCCGAGAAGCCCCGCAAGAAGAAGGAAGCCAGCGAGAAGCCCGAGAAGAAGTCCAAGGCCGACAAGGCCGAGGCCAAGGAGGAGAAGAAGTCCTCTGGCGGCGGCTGGGGCACCCCCGTCAGCAAGCCCGAGGGCCTCGATTTCCTCGGCCAGAAGCGCGAACGCCGCGGCCGCAAATAATCCCGTTCCCGGGCCGCCAGCCCTTGCGATCCCCGCATCCAGCAAGGGAGCCCCCGAGGGCTCCCTTTTCGTTGGTCGTGTAGACTCGGGGCCATGGCGCGCCCGCTCCGATTCCCGTTCTTCCGCATCGGCATGCTGCTCGTCGCCGGCGCCCTCATGGCCTCCCTCTTCGAGTTCTACGTGGGCTTCGGAGAGATGGCCGCGGACCTCAGCTCGAGCGAGCCCCTGCCCGAATCGCGGGAAGAGCTCGGCCGCTTTTTCTACCGCAAGTTCCTGCTCACCGGGTCCGTCGCCACCCTGCTCTTCTGGGGCGGGCTTGCAATCGCCCTGATCGGCGCGGCCGCGCGAGCCGCCGGCCCCCACCGCGCGAGGGCCGACGCGTGAGCGACGAGGGCCCGCGCAGCACGGAGTGGCCGGAGAGCCTGGGCTGGGCCGCGTTCCTCGCCTGCTCGTGGACCTGGTGCATCGGGATGTTCCTCCCCGTGCTCCTGCTCCGCGATTTCGGCCCGCTCAGCTTCTTTGCCTTCGCCGTCCCCAACATCGTCGGCGCGGCCGCCATGGGCCTCCTCCTCCGCGAGCCCGGCCTCAGCGAGCGCCTGGTGCAAGACCACGCCCGCATGTGCGGGCTCTTCTCGATCGTCACCCGCGCCTTCCAGTTCTTCTTCCTGACCTGGCTCCTGGTCAGCCTCCGGTCACGCGGCGTGCTGCTCGGCTCCCTCGGAGTCTTCCTCGCCGGGCTCATCCTCGCATCCCGCATCTACGACGGCTCCGGCCGCCGCGTCCGGGCCGGCGCCGCCATCGTCTGGATCGCCTCCGCCGCGCTCCTGGCCGTGGCCTGGGCACAGGGCGGGATCGACTGGCCGCGGCCGCTCCTGGCCCACTCCGCCGGGCTGATCTGGCTCACCCCGGTCATGGTCTTCGGCTTTGCGCTCTGCCCCTACCTGGACCTCTCCTTCCACTCCGCGCGGCAGCGCGCCGCGGGAACGCGGGGAGACCGTGCATTCATCCTCGGCTTCGGCGTGCTCTTCGCAACCATGATCGCCGGGACGTTCGGCTACGCGCACCTCTTCCGTTTCGATGGCCCCCCGCTGGCGTCGCGGGCGCTGCTCGCCGCGCCCGGCCTCCTGGTGCTCCTGCACATCGTGCTGCAACTGGGATACACAATCGGTGTCCACGACGTGGGCGTCGACCGTGCCGCCGGACGCATCCGCGCCGAGCAGGGCTTCGGGTGGGGCGCCATCGGCGCAGCCCTCGCGGTGGGGCAACTCTGGATCCCCGACCTCCACGGCCTCGACAGCGGCGAGGCGATCTACCGCGGCTTCATGGCCTTCTACGGGCTGGTGTTCCCCGCCTACGTCTGGCTCTGCATGATCCCCGCCCGCGGCGTGGAGCGGGGGGCGACACCGCTGCGCCTGACCGTCTGGGCCGCGGCCGTCGCGACCGCCGCGCCCATGTTCTACCTCGGCTTCATCGCCCGGGAAACATGGTGGCTCGCCCCCGGCCTGGCCGTCGTGCTCCTGGCCCGCGCGCTCCTGCGCCCGCTCACGGCTTGGAGGGCTCGGAAGCCGGGGCCGCCGGCTGAGACGCATAGCGTCTGAAGACGCGCCGGACCAGGTCGCTGTGCCGCGCCGGCACCGCCTGCTGCTCCACCGCCTGCTCGGCCGCCCGCGCTGCCTGCTGAAACAAGCCCGTCGGCGCCGGCCCCGCGGCCGCCTCGCGGTCGACCGGGCGGTCGCTGTAATACTCCGCGAGCACCCGCTCGGAAGCCCCCGGCCCGCTCGGACGCCGGCGCGCATCCACCGGCGTCGTACCCGGCTCCTCCGCAGCCGATGGCGGCCGCTGCGCGACAGCGGGCGAGGGCTCATCCCCCGGACCATCGCCGCCGAGTAGGTTCTGATCGCGCCTCATCCGTCCGGCAAGCTCGCGCAGCCGCTCGAGCTGCTCGGGGCTGGCATCCTTGAGCATCTCCCTCGCCATCTGACGGAGCCGCTCCGACTGCTGCTGCGACGGCGGTGGGCGTTGACCGCTGCCGGCCATGCGCTCGAGCTGCTCCGCAAGCTCGTCGATGCTGCGCGGCCCCTGCTGCTGACCTGTCTGCTGGCCCTGCTGTTGCCCTTGCTGCTGCCCCTGTTCTTGCCCGGGCCGCGGCCGCTCGCCCGGTTGCTCGCCGCTCTCCTGACCCTGCTGCGGTTGGCCCTCTCGATCCTGCTC
>JAEYVB010000265.1 GCA_023429345.1 Planctomycetota bacterium | reverse complement strand
GGGCAGCGGGTGTGGGTGGGTTTGTCGGGGAGGGGCGGGGTGCTGGAGAGATCGAAGCGGCACTTGGGGCAGAGGTTGGGGGCGTGGTCGTCGGGGAGGAGCCGGTAGGCGGAGTAGAGGCCGAGGGCGAGGAGGATCCACCAGGGGATCACGATGTGCATGCCTTGCTTGGCGGATGGCCAGATGAACCAGGGGAACGCGTTGGAGGAAAAGCGCACCGTGGGGGATGCGGGGCCGGAGTTCGGGATGGGAAAGCTGGCGAGCGAGCTTTCGTAGCGGATGGCGCCGTGGCCAATGGTGATGGTGCGGCGGCGAGCGGGGCTGGCGATCTCGAGCGCGCCGAAGAGGCTCAGGATGAGCGTGAGCAGTCCGATTGCGCCGAGAACGAGGCCGGTGTAGGTGACGGCGCGGCGGACCTGGCGCTTGGTGAGCATGGGGGTGAGTGTAAAGGAGGTCGTGAGACGATGGGGACACGGCCAGCCGCTCAGAGCAGCGTCTGACCCGTGCCACCAACTGAGGGGAGGAGGGCGCGGGCAGGGATGCGCGTGCCACGGTCAGGCGAGGGCGACGGGGTCGACGTCGATGGCGGTGTGGGAGTCGGACTTGAGGAGGCCGGCGGTGCGGAGGGTCGTGAGGGCGGCGTGGAGGTCGGTGGGGGTGCGGGCGATGAGCTCGAGGCCGAAGCGGAAGTGGTTGGCAATGCGGGCGATGGGGCAGGGGCCGGGGCCGAGGAGGGTGAGGCGCTTGCCGCCGGCGTCCTTGAGGAGCTTGGCGAGGCCTTCGGCGTGGGCGCGCGCCTTCTCGAAGTTCTCGTCGCGGACGACGATGCGGGCCATGCGGGTGATGGGGGGGAGGTGCGCGGACTTGCGGGTGGCGAGCTCCTGCTTGGCGAAGTTCAGGTAGTCGTGGTTGGCGGCGTGGATGATGCAGGGGGCGTCGGGGTTGGCGGTCTGGACGACGACGCGGCCAAGGTGCTCGCCGCGGCCGGCGCGGCCGGCGACCTGGGAGATGAGCTGGAAGGTGCGTTCGGCGGCGCGGAAGTCGGGGAGGGCGAGGCCCATGTCGGCGTTGATGACGCCGACGAGGCGGACGTTGGGGAAGTCGAGGCCCTTGGCGATCATCTGGGTGCCGAGGAGGACCTTGATCTGGCCGGCCGCGAAGCGGGAGAGGACGTCGAAGTAGTCGCGGGCGGAGCGCATGGTGTCGCCGTCGACGCGGACCATGCCGCCATCGCCGAGGAGCGGGAACTTGCGGGTGAGCTCTTCCTCGAGGCGCTGCGTGCCGGCGCCCATGGCGATGGGGGCGCGGCCGCAGAGGGGGCACCGGACGGGGACGACCTGCTCGGCGAGGCAGTGGTGGCAGCGGAGGAGCTGGCCGGCGGGGGTGGCGTCGCTCCTGTGGAGGACCATGGAGGCGTCGCAGTCGTCGCAGTTCATGACCCAGCCGCAGTTGGGAGAGGGGCAGGCGATGTAGGAGGAGTAGCCGCGGCGGTTGAGGAGGAGGATGGCCTGGCCGCCGGCGTGGAGGGTGGACCAGAGCGCGGCCTCGAGGCGGGGTCCGACGGATTGGAAGGCGGGGCGGGGCACCGACCGTGCAGAGCCACGGTCGGTGGCACGGTCTGCCGTATGGCCGGTGGAACGTCTGTTGAGTTCGCGGCGTTCTTCGCGGAGGTCGACGACTTCGACGCCGGGGAGGCGGCCGCCGCCGACGCGGTCGGTGAGTTCCCAGAGGCGGTAGCGCGGGGGGGAGCTGGTGGCGTTGGCCCAGGATTCGAGGGATGGTGTTGCGCTGCCGAGGAGGATGGGGCAGGATTCGAGCTGGGCGCGCTTGATGGCGACATCGCGGCCGCTGTAGCGCGGGAGCTGGTCCTGCTTGTAGTCGGTGGCGTGCTCCTCGTCGACGACGATGAAGCCGAGGTTGGGGATGGGGGCGAAGACCGCGCTCCGGGCCCCCACCACCACGGCGGCCTTGCCGCTGGCGGCGATGGCCCACTGCCGGTGGCGCTCGCTGGCGGTGAGGCCGGAGTGGAGGACGGCGACGAGGCCGCGGCTCTTGAAGCGGTCGATGAAGCGGCCGGCGGTCTGGGGGGTGAGGGAGATCTCGGGGACGAGGACGAGGGCGGCCTGCGTGCGCTCCAGCGTCTGCTGGATGATGTGCATGTAGACCTCGGTCTTGCCCGAGCCGGTGATGCCGCGGAGGAGGTGGACCTTGAAGGCGCCGAGGGTGCGGGAGATCTGCTCGGCGATGAGTCGCTGCGGCGCGGTGAGCTCGACCCGCTGGCTCTCCTGGAGGGAGCCGCCGTGCAGTCGGTACTGCTCCCAGATGGGGGTGCGGGCGCGGATCTCTTCGATCTCGACCTTCTTGAGGAGGCCGAGTTCGAGGAGGCGGTTGAGGGGTCCGAGGTTGGGGAGGCCGATCTTTGCGGCGAGCTCGCGCGGGTCCCAGGGGCCGGGCTCGTCGAGGGCGGCGATGGCATCCCAGGCCTTGCGGGCGGCGGGCTTGAGGCGGTCGGAGTCGAGGAGGATGGCGACATCCTCGCCGGCGCCGGCGGCGAGCCTGGTCTTGGAGCGGAGGCCGGTGCCGTGCTTGACGGCCGCGGGGAGCATGGTGGCCAGGACCATGCCCAGCGGGCAGATGTAGTAGTCGGCCATCCAGTGCGCGAGCTCGACGAGCCGCGGGGGGAGGTGGCCGGGGGTGGCGCGGAGGATGGGCTTGATGCTGCTGAGGCGGAGTTTCTTGCCAGTGGACTCCGCAGAGGGGTCGGTGGTGCGGAGCAGTTCTTCGCCGCCGAGGGCGACGACGATGCCGGGGGCGGTTTTGTTGCCGCGGCCGAGGGGGACTTCGACGCGTTGACCGACGCTGAGACGGATGCCGGCGGAGCGGTAGGTCAGCCCATCGCCGGTTCCTTCGGCGTCAAGGCCTCGTTCGACGGCGACACGGACGAGGGACTCGCCGGAGGCGAGGGGGGCGCCGGGGTCGGCGGGGGGTTCGAGGCCGGGAAAGAGGTTGGTTGCGGTCACGTGCAATCCGGGAGCAATCTACTATTGAGGGATGCCCACACTTCCCCCTGCCGGTCCGTCTGGGACACCCGACCATCATACTACCAGCCAATCCGTCCGAGGGGGCGATCAACCCCTTGGCAGGCTGGCTTTGGCGGATGGGGCGGTGTTCCGGGGCGTCGCGTTTGGGGCGACGGGGCGGGGGATCGTTCAGACGGCAGAGGTAGTGTTCAACACGGCGATGGTGGGGTACCAGGAGTCGCTGACGGACCCGAGCTACTCGGGGCAGATCCTGGTGGCGACGTTCCCGATGATCGGGAACTACGGGGTGAACGCCGAGGATGTGGAATCGCAGAAGGTGCAGGTGGCGGGGTACGTGGTGCGGGAGCTGGCGCGGGAGCACTCGAACTTCCGGGCGACGGGGTCCTTGGGCGCGTACCTCGCGGAGAACGGGGTGCTGGGGCTGAGCGGGGTGGACACGCGGGCGATCACGCGGCGGCTGCGGAAGGAGGGCGTGATGTCGGGGGTGCTGACCGACCGCGCGGACCTGACCGATGCGCAGCTCGTGGAGATGGCGCGCAGCGCGCCGAGCATGGCGGGTCAGAACCTGGTGCCGGGGGTGGGGTGCGCTTCGCGGCAGACATGGACGGAGACCATGGGGGAGTGGGGAGAAATCGCAAATAGCAAATCGCAAATGGCGGAAAATGCGGAGGGGAAGCGGAAGTACCGGGTGCTGGCGCTGGACTGCGGGGCGAAGCGGAACATCCTGCGGAACCTGACGGAGCGGGGGTGCGAGGTGACGGTGGTCCCGCACGACACGCCGGCCGCGGAGATCAAGAGCCAGTTCGCGAGCGGCGCGTTCGAGGGGCTGTTCATCTCCAACGGGCCGGGGGACCCCGCGGCGGTTGAGGCGACGATCACGACGCTGCGCGAGATCGTGGCGGGGCCGGCGGGAGAGACGCCGCCGACGTTCGGGATCTGCCTCGGGCATCAGCTGCTGGCGCTGTCCCTGGGGGCGAAGACGTTCAAGCTGAAGTTCGGGCACCGCGGCGTGAACCAGCCGGTGTTCAACACGGCGTCGGGGAAGGTCGAGATCACGAGCCAGAACCACGGGTTCGCCGTCGATCCGGCCTCGCTCGAGGCGGTGGGCGCGGAGGCGACGCACTTCAACCTGAACGACATGACGC
The DNA here is from genome assembly GCA_023429345.1 of Planctomycetota bacterium. GTDB lineage: Bacteria > Planctomycetota > Phycisphaerae > Phycisphaerales > UBA1924 > JAEYVB01. Next base: position 298 of record JAEYVB010000265.1, on the reverse strand, counting down.
TGGCGGGTTTCCGGATGAAGGACCGGCCGGTGCTGGCGGTGCAGCACCATCCGGAGGCGGCGCCGGGGCCGCACGACGCGGCGTACATGTTCGACGAGTTCGTGGGGGCGATGGAGCGGCGGCGGGCGGGGAAGCGGGCGTAAGGGTCAGCGGGCGCGGCGGAAGACCAGGGGCTCGTCGAAGGCGGCGGGGTCCGAGGCACGGCGGGCGAGGAAGTCGCGGAGCGCTTCGGTGTCGGAGGTCATGACGGGGGCCTCGCCCGCGCCGACGGGGAGTTGCTCGGTGCGGAGGGGTGAGG
>JAEYVB010000021.1 GCA_023429345.1 Planctomycetota bacterium | reverse complement strand
CCATCTGCGGTTTGTCGTGGCGAAGCGGCGGGCGCTGGGGAAGGGGGTTTGAGGGGGTCGGCGGGTCCGGGGGAACACGGGCTGATGCCCGTGCTACGGGGAGTGCGTGGGGAGGGAGGAGCGGGCGGGGAAGACCTAGGATTGCGGCCTATGACGACCGCCTCCCCCATGACCGCTCCGTTGCCGCCCGGCGCCCGCCTGATGGAACACCCGGCGTTGCCGGGCGGGTTTGCTGTTCCGGACTTTGAGAAGCCGCTGCCCTCGCGCGAGGGGGACCGGGTGATCCAGTACCGGGAAGCGCTGCGGGAGGCGATGAGCGAGGAGATGCGGCGGGACCCGCGGGTATTCCTGCTCGGGGAGGAAGTGGCGCAGTACAGCGGCGCGTACAAGGTGTCGCAGGGCATGCTGGAGGAGTTCGGGGAGAAGCGGATCATCGATTCGCCGATCTCGGAGAACGGCTTCGCGGGGCTGGGGATCGCAGCGGCGATGTACGGGCTGCGGCCGATCATCGAGTTCATGTCGTGGAGCTTCTCGCTGGTGGCGGCGGACCAGATTCTGAACAACGCGCCCAAGATGCTGTACATGTCGGGGGGGCAGTGGGGGTGCCCGATCGTGTTCCGCGGGAACGACGGCGCGGGCGGGCAGCTCGGCTCGACGCACTCGTGGACGGTGGAGGGGCTGTACGCGAACGTGCCGGGGGTGAAGATCGCGATCCCGAGCAACCCGTACGACGCGAAGGGGCTGCTGAAGACGGCGATCCTCGATCCGGACCCTGTGTTCTTCCTCGAGAGCGAGCGGATGCTGGGGGACAAGGCGCACGTGCCGGAGGAGGAGTACTACATCCCCTTCGGGAAGGCGTGGCGGGCGCGCGAGGGGGATGACGTCACGATCGTGAGCTGGGGGCGGCCGGTGAACTTCGCAATCGAGGCCGCGGACGATTTGGCGAAGGAGGGGATCCACGCGGATGTGCTCGACATGAGGACGATCCGGCCGCTGGACATGGACGCGGTGCTGGAGAGCATTTCGCGGACGAACCGGATCGTCGTGGTGGACCAGAGCTGGCCCTTCGCGAGCGTGGCGAGTGAGATGATCGCGCAGGTGATCGAGCGGGGCTTTGATCTCCTGGATGCTCCGCCGGCGCGGGTGAATACCGACGATGTGCCGACGCCGTACGCCAAGGGGCTGGAGGCGGCGTACCTGCCGAACAAGGACAAGATCATCGCGGCGGTGCGGCGGGTGGTGGGCTGACGCGGGCTCTTGATGAGCGGAACATTTGGATCATGTGGCGTACAGGTCTGAAGGGACCTGTGGGCCTTATGCCATGCGCGAGAGGTGCTCGAGGATGTCGAGGACGCCCTCGGCCTCGCCGTGGGGGGAGATGTAGTCGGCGCGGGGCTTGAGTTCGTCCGCGGCGTTGGCGGGGCAGGCAAAGTAGGCAACGTTGTCGGCGATCATGAGGTCGCCCTTGGTGTCGCCAATGCCGGCGCAGCGGGCGCTTGTGAGGCCGGTTGCGCAAAAGAGGCGGGCGATGGCGGTGGCCTTGCTGATGTGGGCGAGGTCGCAGTTGATGTAGAACCAGGTCATGGAGATGCGGAAGGGCCAGCCGTTGTGCTCGAAAGCGTCGCGCACGCCGGGCTCGAGGGAGCGCAGGAACTCGGGGTCGCGGTGGTAGAGCGAGATGGAGGCGTGCTTGCCGGGCTGCATGACGACGCCCCGGGGGCCGAGTTCGGTCTCGACCCAGTCGCGGGCGGCGTTGACGGCGCTCAGGTCGTCGCGGGTGATGGCGGGGTCCATGTCGTAGTGGTTGGCGCCCGGCCAGTAGAGCCATACGCCATTCTCGGCGATGACCGGGAGGGTGGTGTTGGCGAGGAGCCGGCACATGGCCTCGGCGAAGGGCTGGGGGCGGCCGGAGCAGAGGGTCAGGACGGGGCGGTCGTGCTGCGCCTGGGCGAGGCGGTTGTGCTCGGCGATCCGTGCGAGGGCGGGGGCGTTGAAGGGGTCGGAGCTCCCGGGGGAGAGGCAGCCGTCGATGTCGCAGATGATGGCGTCGAAGCGGCGCGGCACGGGGCGGAGTGTAGGTTTGCGCGCGGCTCGGGCGCGGGTTCAGCGGTAGACGCGGACCATGTGGCGGAGGTCGTCGCGGTAGGCGCGCAGGAATCGATGGGCGGGGGAGCCCGGCTTGTAATCGCCCAGCAGGTGGTCGGCCATAGAGGCCACGATGTCGGCGTTGCCGACCTGCTGGAGGCGCCAGGCGCGGGGTGGCGGCTCGCTGGAGGCCATACTGTCGAAGAAGGCGGCGACCGCGGGGGCGCGCCGGTCGGTGAGCCGCTCGAGCCGCTGGTAGGCGGCGACGGCCTCGCGGATGCCGTTGACATCCTGCTGCTGCCGGAGGGTGGAGAGGGCCATGGACGTCTCGTGGCCGCCGATGGCGTTCTGGAGGCCGGTGAAACTGAGGGAAGTGGGCTCGTCGAGGCCGGCGCGGCGGGCGGCGTCGCGGGCCTCGGCGAGCTGCCGCGCGTAGACAGCGCTCGACTGCGCCTCGCTCTCGAACGCCGCCTGCGCGGCCTCGCGGGCTTCCTTGCCGAGTTCGGCGAGCTTGTCGGTGCCCTGCTGGGCGATGAACTCGGCGAGATCGGCCGCGGCCTCGGAGCGGGTCTGGGCGTAGACGAGGCCGCCGATGGTCTTGGGCCCGAGCTTCTGGGCGAGGTTGGCGATGTTCATGTAGGTTTTGCCGGAGCCCCAGTCGTTGTAGAGCGAGTAGATCTCGGGCGCGGCCTCGAGGAGCCCGAGCACGCGCTTGATACCGGTGGCATTGTTCTCGATGCCCTGCATGGGGCCCTTGAGGTGAGACAGGCGCTCGATGAAGTGGGCGCGCTGGGCGTCGGGGATCGACTGGTAGCCGTTGGTGATCAGGCTCACGGCTTCCTTGAAGAGGAGCCCGTGGTTGAGGGGCTGGTCGGGAGTCTTCTCGCGGTTGAGCTCCTGGCCCAGGGAGAGCACGCTTTTAAGGAAGGCGGCGGAGGGCTCAGCGCTGCGGCCGAGCCGGTGCTCGAGGGCCTTGAGCCGCGAGTCGGGGATCGTTTTGAGGGCGCCCAGGCCGGCGTCGATGAAGGCGGAGCCGGCCTCGGCGTAGTTGCCCTGGTCGAGCGCGGTGACGCCCTTCTGGAGCGAGAGGAGCGAGCCGGCGACCGAGGCGCCCTTCTGGTACGAGGGGAGGATGCGCTCTTCGAAACTCTTCAGGATGTCGGGGTTGCGGTTCAGGAAGCCGGCGAGGCCCTTGCGGTCGGCGGCGAGGAGCTCCGCGACTTTCGAGGGGTCCCCCTCGACGGCCTTGGACAGCTCGGCCTGGAACTGCTCGAGCTGGCTCTTGGGGAGCTTCTGGATGAAAGCGTCGAGCATGGAGAGGCCGGACTCTGCGGCGGCGATCCGTTCCTTTGCCTTCTCGAGTGATTCCTTGACCGCGGGATCGGTTGCATCCGCGGGGCGGGCGGGAGAGACGGGGTCGGGGTCGCCCGAGGCGGCGCGGCCGGCGGCGCGCTGGGCCTCGGCAGCGAGGGCCAGCTCTTCCTGACGGGCCGCTTCGGCCGCGGCCTGTTCCTCGGCGGCGATGCGGTCGAGGGCGGGGTCCAGGTCGCCGGATTCGCGGAGGATGCGCTCCTGCTCGGCGGCGCGGGCCTTGGCCTCGGGGTCGAGCTCATCCCAGTCGTCGCGGCCGAGGATGTCTTCGGCGTAGCGGCGGCCGGGTTCGGGCTCGGCGGGCGGGACCCGCTCGATGATGCGGCCGCGGGCGTCGCGGACGACGGACTCTTCGCGTCCGTCGGGGTAGGTGCGTTTCTC
>JAEYVB010000030.1 GCA_023429345.1 Planctomycetota bacterium | reverse complement strand
GGGCAGCTGGACCCGGTGATCGGGCGGGCCAACGAGATCGAGCGGCTGGTGCAGGTGCTGTGCCGGCGAACGAAGAACAACCCGGTGCTGCTGGGCGAGGCGGGCGTGGGCAAGACGGCGATCGTCGAGGGCCTGGCGCAGCGGATCGTGGGCAACGAGGTGCCGGAGATCCTGCACGACAAGCGGATCGTGGTGCTGGACCTGGCGATGATGGTCGCGGGGACGAAGTACCGCGGGCAGTTCGAGGAGCGGATTAAGGCGGTGATGAACGAGGTGCGGCGTGCGAAGAACGTGGTGCTGTTCATCGACGAGCTGCACACGCTGGTGGGCGCGGGCGGGGCGGAGGGCGCGATCGACGCGTCGAACGTCCTGAAGCCGGCGCTGGCGCGCGGCGAGATCCAGTGCGTGGGCGCGACGACGTTCGACGAGTACCGCAAGTACATCGAGAAGGACGCGGCGCTGGCGCGGCGTTTCCAGGCGATCACGGTCGATCCGCCCAGCAACGAGCAGCCGGTTGAGATCCTCAAGGGGCTGCGCGACCGCTACGAGAGCCACCACCGGGTGCAGATCACCGACGGGGCGATCCGGGCGGCGGTGGACCTGTCGGGGCGGTACATCACGGGGCGGGTGCAGCCGGACAAGTCCATCGACGTGCTGGACGAGGCGGGCGCCCGGGTGCGGATCAAGAGCATGACCAAGCCGCCGGACCTGGCGGAGCTCGAGGCCCAGATCGAGAAGCTGTCCGTCGAGAAGGACGAGGCCGTGAAAGCCGCGGACTACGAGCGGGCGGCGGAGCTGCGCGACAAGGCCGAGCAGATGAAGAAGCAGAAGGACGAGACGCAGCGGCAGTGGAAGGAGCGGGCCAAGGAGATCGACGGGGTCGTCGACGAGGACGTCGTCGCGGAGGTGATCTCCAAGATGACGGGCGTGCCGCTCAAGCGTCTCGAGAAAGAGGAGGCCCAGCGCCTGCTCGAGCTCGAGAAGGAGCTGCACAAGAAGGTCATCAGCCAGGAGGACGCGATCAAGGCGGTGTCGAAGGCGATCCGCCGGGCGCGTGCGGGGCTGAAGGACCCGAAGCGTCCGATGGGCTCGTTCATCTTCGTGGGGCCGTCGGGCGTGGGCAAGACGCTGCTCAGCAAGGCGCTGGCGGAGTTCATGTTCGGGGACGAGGAGGCGCTGCTCCACCTCGACATGAGCGAGTACATGGAGAAGCACAACGTGTCGCGGCTGATCGGCGCGCCCCCCGGGTACGTCGGGTACGAGGAGGGCGGGCAGCTGACGGAGCGGATCCGGAGGCGGCCGTACGCGGTGGTGCTGCTGGACGAGGTGGAGAAGGCGCACCCGGACGTCTTCAACATGCTGCTGCAGATCATGGAGGAGGGCCGGCTGACGGACTCCTTCGGGCGGAACGTGGATTTCCGCAACACGATCATGATCATGACCTCGAACATCGGGGCCGACCTGATCAAGGGCGGCGGCGGGTTCGGGTTCCAGAAGCGGACGGGCGAGGCCGACTACGAGAACATCAAGGGCATCCTGCTCAAGGAGATTGAGCGGTTCTTCCGGCCCGAGTTCATCAACCGCCTGGACGACATCATCGTGTTCCGCCCGCTGACCAAGGACGACCTGGTGCAGATCATCGAGTACGAGGTGAACAAGGTGAGCAAGCGGCTGCAGCAGCAGGGGATCAACCTGGAACTGGACCAGCCGGCCAAGGACTTCCTGATCGAGAAGGGGTACAACCCCGACTACGGCGCGCGTCCGCTGCGCCGGGCGATCGGGACGTACATCGAGGACCCGCTCTCGGAAATGCTGCTCGCGGGGGACACCTCCGGCAAGGGCCGGATCATGGTGACCCGCAAGAACGACGCGGAGGGCAAGCCGCAGGAGCACCTGTACTTCCAGATGCAGGACGCCGAGGCCAAGCCCGAGGACAAGCCGGCCGTCGCGGGCGCGCAAAGCACCTGACGCCGGCGAGGTCGGATGAGAAAAAGAAAGACGCCCCGGTCGGAAGGCCGGGGCGTTCTTGTTTGAGGGGTGATTGCGCGGCTCAGCGACGGCGGCGGGCCATGCTCAGGCCGCCGAGGGCGAGGAGCAGGCCGGTGGCCGGGGCCGGGATGATGGTCGTGGAGACCGTGAGCGTCGCGGATTCCGAGGGCTGCAGGGTGAGGGTCCACTGGTAGCCGCCGGACCAGTCGGCCGGCCCGAAGGGCAGGCCGGAGTTAGTGAAGTTGTCGATGTCGGTGTCGGTGAGGAGGTTGCGGACGCCGGGGAAGGCGCCGACCTCGTAGGTGCCGGAGCCCTCGTAGTTGGCGATCCACGGGCCGTCGGAGACGCGGATGGAGTTGGGGCCGTTGAGCACCGCGGAATCGCCGCCGGAAGTGCCGCCGAGGTCGAGGTCGAGGTAGTGGAAGAAGTTCCAGGTGATGGGGGAGGCCGTGTTGTTGATGAGCGTGGCCGACTCGATCAGCGTGCCGCCGGTGCCGAAGCCGAGCACCTGGTAGGTGAGGGCGACGCGCCCGTACTGGGAGGGAAGAGTGTCAAAGTTGATGACGCCCGCGCTGCCGGCCCAGTTGGAGCCGCTGGCGCTGGCGAGGGCGAGCTCGCGCGTGTCGGAGGCGACGCGGCCCCACCACCAGCTCTCGAAGTAGTGGTTGGGGTTGCCGGCGCCGCCGATCGTGAAGCTGCCGAGCGTGGGCCCGGAGGTCGTGGTCGCCGCCAGGGGCACATCGCCCTGCGTGTAGCTGGCGTTGTTGCTGGTGATGGTTCCGCCGGTGCCGGGCTGTGCGAGGGCGGCCGCGGCGAGGGCGAGGGGGGCTGCAAATGCGATCGTCTTCATGGATCCTCCGAAGTGCCCCGAGAATACCCGGCGGATGGCCTTTTTGGAAGCAAAATCCGTCCTGGGCGAGGGGAATTTTCTTCATGTCGCGCGGAGCTGGGAAGATGGGTAAGACGGAGAAGGCGGGAGGGGCCGGTTGATGGCGTCCGTTCGGTGCCACGGCGCTTGCCGCTACCATCGCGACCCACCCATGGCCGCATCACCGTCGCAGCAGAAGATCTCGGCGCTCATCGAGGCGGGCCGGTACGAGCAGGCCCGGGCGGTGCTGGTGGGGTACCTGCAGCGAAGCCCGAAGGATGCGGACGGGCACGCGGCGATGAACCTCGTGCTGCAGCGGCTGGGGCTGGCGGAGCAGGCGCTGTTTTACGGCGAGCGGGCGGTCGCGCTGGCGCCGGGGAACCCGAACTTTCTGAACAACCTGGGGTCCACGCTGGTGCAGCTCGGCCTGCTCGGGCCGGCGCTCGAGGCCTATGAGCGTGCGTGCGCCCTGAACCCGGCGCATTCGTCGGCGCACGTGGGTGCGACGGATGTGCTGCTGAAGATGCAGCTCCCCGAGCAGGCGCGGGCGCGGGCGGAGGCGGCGCTGGCGGTGAACCCCGACGAGCCGCGGCTGATCGCGAACTGGGGGAGCGCGCTGGTGTTGCTGGGTCGCGCGGCGGGGGCGGTGGGGGTGTACCGGGAGGGGGTGAGGCGGTTCCCGGGTTCGGAGGTGCTGGCGGCAGGGCTGGTGAGCGCGGGGAACTACACAGACGGGGTTCCGCCGGAGGAGATGCTGCGGGCGGCGCAGGCGTACGGGCTGCTGCTGGAGGCGGCGCTGCCGGAGTCGTTACTGCCGGTGGGGGCGAGCGGCCCGGAGAAGCGGCTTCGGGTGGGGCTGCTGTCGTCGGACTTCCGGGCGCACGCGGTGGGTTTTTTCGTGGACCCATTCCTGGATCTGGCGGAAGCCGGGGGCGGGGCGGGGTTCGAGGTCTACTGCTATCACACCTCGCCCGCGGCCGATGCGGTGACCGAACGGCTCCGGAAGAAAGTGCGGGGTGCGGGGGTGTGGCGGAGCGTTCCGGCGCTTGGGTTCACAGAGCTGGCGGAACTGATCCGGCGCGACCGCGTGGACATCCTGATCGAGCTTTCGGGATTGAGCGCGGGGCACCGGCTGGGGACGATGCGGCTGAAGCCGGCGCCGGTGCAGGTGACGGCGGTGGGGTACCCGGGGACCACGGGTGTGCGGCAGATCGGCTGGCGGATCGTGGACAGCATCACGGACCCGGCGGGAGAGCCTTACGAGGCGGACCGCTGGTGCGTGGAGCGGCTGCTGCGGCTGGACCCGTGCTTTCTGTGTTACCGGCCCCCGGCGGAAACGCCGGCGGTGAGGGAGGGGAGGACCGGGGAGGGGATCGTGTTCGGCTCGTTCAACGGGCTGCCGAAGCTGGATGATCGAACGCTGCGGCTGTGGGGTGCGGTGCTGGCGGCCTCGCCGGGGTCGCGGCTGGTGTACAAGAGCCTGGGCATGTCGGACCCGGCGGTGCGGGGGGCGACGCTGGAGCGGTTCGTGCGGGCCGGCATCGGGCCGGAGCGGCTGGATGTGCTGACGCCGCAGGAGAGCGCGGGCTCGCACCTGGAGCAGTACGGCCGGCTGGATGTGGCGCTGGATACGTACCCGTACCACGGGACGACGACGACGTGTGAGGCGCTGTTAATGGGGGTGCCGGTGGTGACGCTCGCGGGGAGGATGCACGTCTCGCGGGTGGGGGCGAGCCTGCTGATGAACGCGGGGCTGGGGGACCTGGTCGCGCGGGATGACGAGGAGTTCGTGCGGATCGCGGCGGGGCTGGCGGGGGATCCTTCGCGGCTGAGCGCGCTGCGAGCCGGGCTCCGGGAGCGGTTCCTGGCTTCGCCGGTGTGCGATGCGGGCGCGTACACGGCGCGGCTCGCGGCAGCGCTGCGGGGTGTCTGGCGGGAGGCATGCGCAGCGGGCGTGGATTCAGAGAGGTCTGCGGCGCGGTCCGACGCGTGATCCGGTGTCAGGGTGCGAGCTGCCGGTGGCGGAAGCAGCGGACCGTGTGGTCGTTGACGAGGCCGACCGCCTGCATGAAGGCGTAGCAGATCGTGGATCCGACGAAGGTGAAGCCCCGATTCTTGAGGTCCTTGGAGAGGGCATCGGAGAGTGGGGTGCGGGCGGGGATCTGGGCGTGGTCGGCCCAGCGGTTGACCACCGGTGTGTCGTCGACGAAGGACCAGAGGTAGCGGGCGAAAGAGCCCTCGGTTTCCTGGACCCTCAGGAAGGCCCGGGCGTTGGTGACAGCGCCGAAGACCTTCAGGCGGTTGCGGACGATGCCGGGGTCCTGGAGGAGCTTCTCAAGCCGGGTGGGTCGGTAGCGAGCGACCTTCTCGGGGTCGAAACCGTCGAAGACGGCGCGGTAGTGCTCGCGCTTGGCGAGGATGGTGTCCCAGCTCAGGCCGGCCTGGGCGCCCTCGAGGATGAGAAACTCGAAGAGGACCCGGTCATCGCGCTGGGGCACGCCCCATTCCTCGTCGTGGTAGCGGATGGCGAGGTCGTTTCTCGGCCAGGCGCAGCGGAGAATCGCGGCGGGGGACGGCGTCATGGGGCGGGGGCCGTGGCCTCGGGTTGAATGGGCGCGGGGGGCGGGGTGGCCGCGGGAAGGGTGTGTGACACGGACATGGGCAGGCGGGCCTTGCCGTAGAAGGGGCGGAGGTCGGTGCGGTCGAAGCGGACGACGACGGGGCCGATGAGCTCGATGCGGTCGTGGGCGATGCCCTGGTTGGGGTCGGGGCCGTCGGGCTCGCCGGTGCCGAGGCCGATGGTGTACTGGCCGGGCTCGACATCGAGCTTGAGCTCGAAGCGCACGATGAGTTGCTCGCCTGCGGCGAGGGGGGGGAGTTCATGCCCGAGCTGGACGGTTCCGGCGCCGAAGATGATGGTGTTGAAGCGGTCGAAGAGCCGGATTCCCGCGCGGGGGTGCTCGATGGGCTCGTGGGCGTGCAGCAGCAGGTGGATGCGCAGGACCTGCCCCATCATCGCGTGCATGGTGTCGCGGCCGGCGGGGTCGGTGATGCGGCAGGCCTCGATAGTGAGCTTGCCGGTTCCGTGGCGGTGCTGGCGGCGGTCGCCGATGACGTCGCGGGCCAAGATGGCGTCGAGCTCGGTCTGGGTGCCGGCGCGGGGG
>JAEYVB010000020.1 GCA_023429345.1 Planctomycetota bacterium | reverse complement strand
GCGTAGGACTCGGCCTTGCCCTTGTCGTCGGAGACGAGGGAAGGGCCGGGATCAGCGAAGGCGGACAAGGTCGATCCCTGGCAGATGACCAGGGCGAGCGGGAGGGCCAGCATCCAGAGAGAACGGTGTGAGGGCCGGAGAGGCATCGCGGGCTCCTGAAAAGAGGAGAGGTGTGCCCGCCATGATATCGGACCCGCTCGAAATCCGCACCCCACCGTCCGCGGGAATCAGTCCATCGGCAGATTCTTGTTCCGCCAGATGTCCGCCAGCCGCTGGAGGGTCGTGGGGGCCATCACACTGGAATCCGGGAGGGCGATCTGCACCAGGTCCGCCCGCTCGTTGTAGATCGAGACCTGGGGGTCTTCCTCCTCGCTGTGGCGCGTGGTGAGCTTCCAGGCCCCGTTGCGGTCCGCAACCTGGGCCAGCATGTCGCGGCGAAGCCGGATCTTATGGTCCGGATATTTCGACTGGTAGGTGTAGAACGCCCGCTCCCCCGGCTTGGCCTTGCTCCCGATCAGGAGTTGTGGCAAGAGGAAGCTCTCCACCATGGTGATGTACCCGACCTCGGGAACTACGGGCCGCCAGGTCTGGTCCTTTTCCCCGGTGCCGCTCAGGGTGACACTCATACTGAGTCCGTCGCGGGCCCCGATCTCTCGCCAAACGGCTGGCTTGGGCTGGCCCGGCTCACGGATCGCCATCTGAAGGGTCCACGCTTCCTCGGTGCGGTCCGGAGTCATGAAATAGATCCCGACCGAATCCACGACCCGCTGGCCCTGCAGGTATCGGGCGTCAATGCGGACGAGGTACCCCTGCTGGCGGTCCGTGCCCTTGAAGGTGCTGGGGTTGGCGCCGGCCGTGATCTCGCCCCGCATTCCCTTGGTGGCCCGGACCCGCCGGTACGCGATCTCCGTGGCATCGTTGTCGGCGCCCGTGCTTGCCGGCACGTAGAGCCTGTAGTACTGGTCCTTCAGGGATTCGATCGCCGCGTCGTACTCACTCGGAGACAGGCGGTTCATAAAGTCGATCCCCGACTCGACGGCCGCGCCGCGTGAGGCGGCCATCGACGCCAGATCGGCGAACCGTGCAGTCCCCACCGTCGTCTCGTAGGCCAGCTTGGCCATGGCCAGGTACGGCTCCGTGGTGGCGAGGTCGAACGTCACGAACCGGCCCGGGGCTATGCGAAAGACCGTGTACCCGCGCACCATGGCGGTTTCCCCCGCACCGCGGGGCAGTTTCACGTAGAACCTCGCCCCGGGCCGCCGCAGTTCCGGTGAGATTCCCGCCACCTCAAAGGCTCGGACCGGCTCAAGAACCGTTCCGGAGGTCGAAGTCACCTTTTCGACGATCTTCCCATCCCCCGTGACTTTTCGATCCAGCACTCCTACGGACCCGAGGAGCTGGTTCAGGACCTCGGTCGCCACCTCCTCGGCCGTCAGCGCCTCGTTCTTGCTCATCGGGGTCTGAATATTCACCAGCCAGGAAGAATCCGGTGGTGCGGGGGTGAGTTGCACCGCCAGCTGGTCCCCCGCCCGGGTGCTCTGGGCGATCGCACCCTCGGGGAGGTTTAGCGTCAGTCCGACCGAGTCCAAGCGAAATGGCTCCTTGGCCATGGCGATCCCCTCGGCCGCGGCCTTGGAATTGGGCGCCTGTTGGGCGAAGGCCGGGGTCAGGTGGGTAGATGCCAGGCTCAGGGCCGCGGCCAGCGAAAGAGCAGAAACTCGCATGGGGTGGTTCCTTGGGGCACGGGCGGGCGGGGCTCCCCGCCGTCTGAGGCCGGTCCCGGGGTGGGTTCCGGATCACGAAGCTGCCGTCTTCAAGCATCGACCAAGGATCGCTCCGACCGTGAACCCCCGGCCGCTCGGCCGGAACTTGTAAAGGAGAGGGGATCTGGGCGGGTCGTACGGTTGACTCTGGGGCCGGGGGTCGTAAGCTTCTCGGCTTGGAATCCTCACCGACCCGGCAGGGGGATACGTCCCCGCGTGGAGTCGGATCCGGAGCGAGTATCGATCGGAACCGTACGCCGGCCCCGGATGGGCCGGACGGGATACCGCCCGACGGACCGGGACGGTGAACGGACCTTCAGCCAGGATCATCAGGACTACTCATGAACGGTGGCAAGATCAGGATTCGGATGGAGGCCTACGACCACATCGCCCTCGACGCCTCGGCGAAGGAGATCGTGGACCACGCCAAGCGCACCAACGCGAAGGTGGCCGGTCCGATCCCGCTTCCCACGCGCATCGAGCGGTACACCGTCCTCCGTTCCCCGTTCATCGATAAGAAATCCCGCGAGCAGTACGAGATCCGCACGCACAAGCGGATCATCGATATCCTGGAGCCCAACGCCCGCACGGTTGAAGCTCTGAACCGCCTCGTCGTCCCGGCTGGCGTGTTCATCAAGATCAAGGCATGACTGTCATGGGCGCTCGGAAGGGCGTCCATGTTCGTTTGTGGAGCCGGGTAACACCGCTCCAGGCAACTGAAAGCTTCCTCTGATCCCCCGGCCCGCGTGCGGCCGGCGAGTCACGAAGTCGGACCGGCGGGTTGAGGCCGGACCGGGAAAGGGTTTGAAGCGATGATGCTCCTTGGCCGCAAAGTTGGGATGACCCGGGTGCTGCAGCCGGACGGCGCGAGCGTCCCGGTGACCGTGATCGAGGTCGGCCCCTGCGTGGTGACGCAGGTGCGGACGACCGAGAAGGACGGGTACGACGCCGTGCAGATTGGTTTCGGCGATGTGAAGCCGCGGAACAGCACGATCCCCGTGATCGGGCACGATTTCAAGGCGGGGACCGGCCCCAAGCGGACCCACCGCGAGTTCCGCATCAAGCCCGAGGAGGTGGCCAACTACGAGCTCGGCAAGACGCTCACCGTTGCCGACCTGAACAGCACAATGTACGTGGATGTCAGCGGGACCAGCAAGGGCAAGGGGTTTCAGGGCACGATGAAGCGCTGGAACTTCAAGGGCTACTGCGCCACGCACGGCACGGAGCGGAAGCACCGGGCCCCCGGCTCCATCGGCAGCTACGGCTCCAACCGCGGATTCGGCGGCGGTCTGCTCAAGGGCAAGAAGATGGCCGGCCACATGGGGGCCGAGCGGATCACCCAGCGGAGCCTCGACGTTGTACGAGTTGATGCAGAAAGAAATCTGCTTCTGGTGAAAGGCCCCGTCCCGGGCGCCAATAATGGAACCCTGTCGATCCGTCCGGCCGTGCGTCTGTACAAGAGCAAGGCCAAGAAACTGGCGGCCGCCGGCGAGGCGAAGTGATCGAGTGAAACGCCCGTCGGTCCTGAAGCGTCAGGGCCGCGGGGTCCGGAAGGGGTCGTAAGGCACCAACCGCCGGACGAGCACAACAAACGTGGTCGCTACCAAGCGACCGGATGCCGAGTCGATTCCGAGCCGCACCACCCAGGCTGAAACGCCACATCGGATGCGAGCCGGATAGGCGAGGAAAGAAGGCCCCGAGCACCACGCGAGGGGCGGAACGAGGCCGGGCAACCGGCCTCAGGCGTCGTGACGAGGAAAGACACAGATGGATGTCCCCGTCTACAACATCAAGGGCTCCGAGGTCGGCAAGCTGACCATCGACGAGCAGTCTCTGGGCGGTGAGGTCAATCCCGCCCTGATCAAGCAGGCGTACGTCCGCTACCACGCGAACCTGCGCCAGGGCTCCGCACGGACGAAGAACCGCGAGGCCGTCGAGGGCTCGACGCGGAAGCTCTACCGCCAGAAGGGCACGGGCAACGCACGCCACGGCGACAAGAAGGCCAACCTCTTCAAGGGCGGCGGCCACGCCCACTCCAAGAAGCGGACCCGCGAGGACTACCGCCTGGACATGCCCAAGAAGATGCGCCGCAAGGCCAACCGCAACGCCCTCCTGGCGAAGCTGGTGGACAACGAGGTCCGCATCGTCGATTCCCTCGAGTTCGCCACCCCCAAGACGCGGGACTTCGCGACCTTCCTGGCGGCCATGAAGATCGACCGCAACGCGCTGGTCGCCCTCCCCGCCGACGGCGAGAAGGCCGCCAACGCCCGGAAGTCGGCCCGCAACGTGGACGAGGTGACCCTCTGCCGGGCGGACCAGCTCACCTGCTTCGAGATGCTCAACCATCGCTACCTGGTCATCGGCCGCGCCGAGCTCGAGGCCTGGCTCAACGGGCCGCAGTCACAGACCGGCAAGTCGGCGAAGACCAACCCCCTGGGCCGCAAGACGGCGGAGGTCGCCTGATGCAAGCTCACTACGTCATCAAGAAGCCCGTCCTCACCGAGAAGAGCACGTTCTCGATGAACGAGCGCGGCCAGTACACCTTCGAGGTCGATCCGCGGGCATCCAAGGACGACATCAAGCGGGCCATCGAGCAGCTCTACGGCGTCAAGGTCGTCGACGTCAACACCCAGAACAAGAAGGGCAAGCACCGCCGCCTGCGTTACGGCATGGTGATCGAGCCCGTCCGCAAGAAGGCGACGATCCGTCTGGCCGAGGGCCAGGCGATCGAGATGTTCTAAGCACCGGGGCACCAAGGAAGCACGAATGCCTATCCGCATTTACAAGCCAACCAGCGCGGGCCGCCGCAACGCCTCGGTCAACATGCACGCCGAGGTCACCAAGACGGAGCCCGAGAAGTCGCTCCTGGCCCCCATCCACAAGAAGGGCGGGCGCAACAACCAGGGCAAGATCACATCCCGCGGCCGCAGCGGCGGCGCCAAGCGGATGTACCGCCTGATCGATTTCAAGCGCCGCGACCGCGACGGCATCGAGGGCACGGTCGTGGGGATCGAGTACGACCCCAACCGTTCCTGCCACATCGCCCTGATCGAGTACACCGACGGGGTCAAGCGCTACATCATCGCCCCCAACGGCCTCCAGGCGGGGCAGAAGATTCTGAGCTCCTCGACCGAGGCGATCGAGCCCAGCGTCGGCAACGCGATGTCGTTGAAGTTCATTCCCGCCGGTCTGGACGTCCACTGCATCGAGCTCATCGCGGGCAAGGGCGGCCAGCTCTGCCGCTC
>JAEYVB010000449.1 GCA_023429345.1 Planctomycetota bacterium | reverse complement strand
TCCTGTTCCATCTGAAGCACGGGCTCTCCGATCCCAAGAACCACGTCGTGTTCGTGGGGTTTCAGGCCAAGGGCACCCTCGGCCGGCGGATCGTGGACCGGGAGCGGTACGTCCAGGTGCTCGGCGTGCGGACGGTAGTCAGGGCGAAAGTCCATACCATCGGCGGCTTCTCGGCCCATGCGGGGCAGACGGGCCTGGTGAACTGGGCCAGAAACTTTGACCCGCGGCCCCGGCGCATCTTCCTCACTCATGGCGAGGACAAGCCCCGGAAGGCGCTCTGCGGAGCCCTGAAGCAGTTCATGGGTGTCGAATGCGAGATGCCGTACTACGGGGACACTGTTGAGTTCTGAAGTTCGCATTGCGCCGGATGCCGGGCCCGTAGGCTTCCGCCATGCCCGACCCGGTCCATGTCCCGGTTCTCCTGAACGAGATCGTCCGCCTCCTGGATCCGCGCCCGGGCGAGGTCTACCTCGACTGCACGGCGGGGCTCGGCGGACACGCGGCGGCCATCGCAGCGTTGCTCGGCCCCACGGGAACGGTGGTTCTCAACGACACCGACGCCTCGAACCTGACCTTTGCCAAGGCGCACGTTCGGGAAAAGCTAGGATCAGACGGGCCGCGGATCGTTGCCCTGCAGGGAAACTTCGCCGATGCCCCGCGCAAGCTCGAAGAGGCGGGATTGGCGGTGGACATGGTCCTGGCGGACCTGGGTTTCTCGTCCAACCAGGTGGAGGCGCCCGAGAGAGGGTTCTCGTTCTCGCGCGAAGGGCCGCTGGACATGCGGCTGGACCCGTCAGGCCCGGTCACGGCGGCGGAGCTGGTGATGACGCTCCCGGAGCGTGAACTTGCGCGTCTGATCCGGGACTACGGCGAGGACTTTAACGCGCACCGCATCGCACGAAAACTTGTCGAGGCGCGGCGGGAGGGGCCGATATCGACGACGGGACAACTCGCGGAGATCGTCCGCTCCGCGAGCGGCAGGAGACCCGGCGGCATCGACTCGGCAACCCGTACGTTCCAGGCACTCCGGATCGCCGTCAACGACGAGCTGGGGAGTCTCGCCTCGCTCCTGGAGAGCGTCCGGCGCGGGGCCGAGCGGCACGGCGGGGGATGGCTGAGGCCCTCGGCGAGGATCGCCGTCATCTCCTTCCACTCGCTGGAGGACCGGCCCGTGAAGCAGGCGTTCGCGGCATTGGCAGACCGGGGGCTCGCCGAACGGCTGACGAAGAAGCCGGTGACGGCGGGTGAGGAGGAGTTGGCCCGGAATGTGCGGTCACGTTCGGCCAAGCTGAGGGCCGTGCGGATCGCGGGGTAGGACGGGAGGGATGAAGCTCCGCGGCGGGAACGCCGCGCGGGCGGGTTGGTTCGGAAGGCGGGTCCCCCGAGGCCACGGTAGGCATCGGCCCCGCGATCGTTGGTGCGCAGGCAAGGAAGCTCTCGTGACGCGTGAACACAAGCTTGCTCTGATCGTCGGCTTCTCCCTCGTTCTCCTGGTGGGCGTGCTGATCGCCGACCACCTCTCGCTGGCGCGGCGAGCGCAGATCGCCCCGGTCGGTGAGGAGGAACTGACGGTCGCCCGCGGCCCGGCCACGTTCGCAACCGATCCGCTTCTATCGCAGCCGTTGATGCCGCCGGTGCTCGACCCGTTGGCCGCGGCCCCGGAGCCGCAGGCCGCGCCGGCCCCCCAGAACGTCCCGCTCCTGATGCCCGAGCCGCAGTCCGAAGGATCTGCACTCCCGCCATCGCCGGACCTCGCCCTGGGCGGTCGGGATGCGATCAACGCCGTCCCGGCGGCAATGCCAGAGATTGCCCCGCCCTCTGATTCGCTCGAGAACCAGATCGCCCGCGCCGGCGGAACTATCGATGGCGGGGTGATCCAACTCCCCCCCGTCGTAGAAGTCAGCAGGACCCGGGAGGCCGACACGAAGGTCGAACCCGTGACCCCGAAACCGACCCCCTCGAACAAGACGCTGGCGGTCGGTCCGGAGACCCCGCCTCCCCCGCCGGTCAAGACGTACACGGTGAAGAAGGGCGACACGTACATCAAGATTGCCGAGAAGCAGTACGGCCGCGGCGATCTCTGGCGGGCGCTGGCTTCGTACAACGGCAGCAAGGACGGCACGGTTTTCCTGGGGACCACGATCAAGCTCCCGGCCAAGACGGTGCTGACCGGCAAGGCGGATCCGGCGACCGCACCGCGGGAGATGGCGTCCCCGACCCGGCCCGCGCCGAAGAAGGCCGAGCCCGCGCCGAGCAAGCCGTCGCGGACGGAGCTGGCGATGACCTACACGGTGAAGAAGGGTGATACCCTGGGCGATATCTCGCTGAAGGTGCTGGGAACCTCACGGCGCTGGCGCGAGATCGCCGAGCTGAACAAGATCGATGACGAAGACATGGTGACGGCCGGCACGGTTCTGAAGGTCCCGCCGATGCGCGGATGAGAGATATGGCGCACGCACTGCGCCGGAGAACAGGCGTGTTCGGCAGAATCGTGGTCATGATCGCGGCGATGGGGCTGTGCGCCGGCACCCTGTTGATGGTGCGCCAGCTCAGGACCCAGTCGGCGCACGAGCTCGCCGGAACGCGGCTGAGGATCATGGAGCAGGAGAACGAGCTTCGCCGGCTCAAGGCACAGATCGCCGCGAAGGTCTCGCCCGAGAACGTCAAGGCCATGGCCGGGCGGCTGGGCTCGCTCAAGCCCATCATGCTCGATGGGCCGGGCGAATCGACGCTGAGCGCGGCCGATGCACCGGCGCCGGGGGAGAGCCGATGAAGAGGTCGATCGCCGGATGGGGGCGGGGTGAGTCCCGATGCGACAGCGTCGCGTGCGGCGCTGCCGGATTCATGACGCTTTTGCTCGTCGTGATGCTCGCGCGGGTAGCCCAGCTCCAGCTGGCGCCCGGAGAGCGGCTCTCCGAACACATGCAGGAGCGTGTGACGAGGCGCTCGGTCCCCGCGGCCCGCGGCGACATCGTCGACCGCGCTGGAAGGTTCCTGGCCACGAGCGAGTTCGGGTACCGGGTCTTCGTCGATCCGACGGAGTTTCCCGATCCGCCGCACGAATCGATCGCAAGGCTCATGGCGGCGCTCGGGGATCACTCCGGGGAGTTCGGCGCCAAGATCGTGGCCAGGATGATGCTCAATCAGGAACGGCTGGCCGCGGCCGGGCTGACCCGGGATCCGGAAGACAAAACCGGCGAGGTCTGGAAGCGCCTGACGTCGATGGCGAAGAAGGCCGAGAGCGTCCCGCCGGGCGCCGGGCCGGCAATCCAGCGGCCGATCCGCTACGTGCGCATCTCCGACGTGATCAGCGACGCCATGGTGGAGGAGGTGCGGGCGCTCAAGATCCCCGGCGTGCACCTCGAGCAGCGGAGCGTGCGCGAGTACCCCTCCGGAGACCTTGTCGCGTCGATCGTCGGGAAGGTCGGTGTCGAGGACGAGGGCCTGCTCGGCGCAGAGCGGGCGCACGACGACAATCTCACGGGCGAACGCGGACGCATCGTGTACGTGCGCGACGCCGCCGGGCAGCCCCTCTGGATGGGGCCGGACTCATTCGAGCTTCCCCGTGCCGGTGATGAACTCCGCATCTCGATCGACCTCGAACTGCAGCGCATCTGCACCGAGGAGCTCCAGCGCGGCGTGGACGAGTGCGATGCCGCGGGCGGGCGGCTGGTGCTGATGGACCCCGTGACGGGCGAGATCCTGGCGATGGTCGACATCGTGCGGCCGGTGCCCGACGCGGTCCCGTTCCCCTGGCCCGCGGCGACGCCGCGGGCGGAGCCGGGGACGCGACGCGCGAAGCCGTTGCTATACGAACCCGCCCCGGCGATCCCGCGGGCACGGTACATCGTGCTCAAGCCCGACCCTCTGCGGAGTGTTCACCCGGCTCTTGCCAGGAACCGCTGCGTCGAAGATATCTACGAGCCCGGCTCGACTTTCAAGACGTTTGTCTGGGCGACGATCACCGAGCTGGGCACGTTCAAGCTCACGGACATCCTCACGACGGGGGGCACATACTGGCGCACACCCTACGGCCGCACCATCCACGATGTGCACGGCAAGCCGAGCCAGACGTGGGCCCAGGTGCTGCTGAACAGCTCGAACATCGGCATGGCGCAGGGAGCCGAACGAATCAGCTTCGACCAGCTCAACAACGCGGTCCGGCGCTTCGGCTTCGGCAGCCGCACGGGGGTCGGCCTCCCCGGAGAATCGTCGGGGCGGGTGACGGGACGCAAGAGCTGGAACAAGTACACGCAGACCTCGGTATCCTTCGGTCAGGAGGTCGCGGTGACCCCCGTGCAGATGGCCCGCGCCTTCTGCGCCTTCGCGCGGGCGGGGGATATGGGGGGCACGCTGCCCAAGGCCCGGCTGCAGGCTCTCGACAGCACCGATCCCGACCGCTTCATCGCCTTCCGCGTGGTGAGGGCGGAGACCGCGGCGATCACCCGCGGGCTGCTGGCCGTCATCGCCGCGGATATGGAAGAGAAGATGCGGATCCTCAAGCACGATCACACCGAGTGGCGGTACACGCTCTTCGGCAAGTCGGGGACCGCGCAGATCCCGCTGGGCGCCCCGCCCGAGGGCAAACGCCGCCCGGGCCGGATGGGCTATTTCGAGCGGCAGTACAACGCCAGCTTCATCGGCGCCGGGCCGACCGAGGACCCCCGCCTGGTGCTCCTGGTGGTGATCGACGACCCCGGCCCCGCCCTGGTGCGTGCCAACCGCTACTACGGCTCGCTCACCGCCGGGCCGGTCGTACGCCGCGCAATGGAGCGTTGCCTGGCGTACCTCGGCACCCCGCCCTCGCCCGCGAGCGCTCGGGTCAGGCCGTCCTCGAACCCGTCCGCCGCGGATTGACACACGCGTTCATCCCTGGGGTGTACATGAAACTGCCTAGCCGGGTTGACACCGCGGCCGGTCCGCGCCTCTGCTCCATGCGCACCGGGCTCAACAGAAAGGACCCAGATGCCCGAAGCGTGGAGCGACAAGGATGAACGCCAGTACGAGCACATCAAGAAGAGCTCGAAGAAGCGCGGGAAGTCGACCCGCCGGGCCAAGGAGATCGCCGCCGCGACCGTGAACAAGAAGAGGGCCTCCGAGGGGCGGACGAAGAAGGCCTCCAAGAAATCACGGAAGAAGACCGGCAAGAAAGCAGCCCGGAAGACCGGCGCGGCACGCTCCTCCAAGAAACGGTCCCCGCGCCGGAGCACATCCGGGCGCAGTTCGTCCCGGAAGACGGCGCGCCGTTCCACCGCGCGGACCAGCGGGCCCCGGCGCAGGAAGTCCGGCCGCGCATCCACGCGGTGATGGGCCGCCCGGGCCGCCGGGCCGGCGTTCGGGCGTACGAGACTCGCCCGCCGTGAGCCGCCGTCGGCTTGGACCTCGGCCGTCATACCCGATACATTGGCTATCGGCGTGGTCATCCGCAGAGTGGAGTGCGGGCGCGCGCAGGAGTTGCCTGTGAAAGAGCAGCCGCTCGATAGCCTGTGGGACTTTGCCGATCCGGCCGGAAGCGAGGCCCGATTTCGAGAGCGGCTTGCCGGAGCGTCCCGGCAACAGCGGGCCGGGATCCTTACCCAGATCGCCCGCGCCCAGGGCCTTCTGCGGCGTTTCGAGGCTGCCGAGGAGACGCTTCGTACGGCCGAGTCGATAGGATCTCGCGAGCCGGCCGTCTGCGCCCGCATTTCCCTGGAGCGTGGTCGTCTGCTACGTACTTCCGGCGATGTCTCTGGGGCCAAGCCGCATTTCGGAGCTGCATGGATAGTGAGCCGGAAAGCCGGGCTGGACGGATTGGCCGTGGATGCTGCCCACATGATCGCACTTGTTGAAAGCGGCGATGCCGCCCTGGCCTGGAGCAACCGGGCGCTCGATCTGGCCCGGGGCAGCAGCCAGCCCGAGGCACATCGCTGGGTTGCCTCCCTCCTGAACAACATCGGGTGGGCGCACCACGAGGCCGGCCGTTATGGCGAGGCACTTGGCGCCTTCCGCAGCGCCCAGGATGAACGCGAACGCCGGGGTGATGCCCGCGAGGTACGTATCGCGCGCTGGTGCGTGGCGCGTGCGCTCCGTTCGCTGGGGAAGCTCGAGGATGCCCTCCGGGAGCAGATGGCGTTGGCGGTTGACCACGCGGAGGCCGGCACGCGCGACGGCTACGTGCACGAAGAACTCGCGGAATGCCTCCAGGCCCTCGGCAGGCCGGAGGAAGCCAGGGCGCACTTTGCCGCGGCCTTCGAGCTACTCGGCTCCGATGCGGGCCTCTGCGCCTCGGACCCTGTCCGGGTCCATCGCCTCGGGGTGCTGGCCGGTCTGAGCTCCGACCGCCCTTCGGGAGCGGCGGCGCCCGGGCAGCCGATATGATCGGACCATGAGGCTCATCCGCGGCGTTGGAGTGGTCGTCGCAGTGGCGGGGGCAGCCGGTGGGATCGGCGGGTGCGCCGAGCCCCCGGGCGGCTTCGACTCTCCCGTTCCCGCCCAACGCCTGAACGCCATCACGGAGGCGGCCGAGGAGCGTGACAAGGGCTCGGTGCCGGACCTGATCCGGATGCTGTCCAGCGACGACCCACTCGTCAGGCTGGCGTCGATCCGCTCCCTCGAGCGGATTACCGGACAGACGCTGGGGTACGATCATGCCGCCCCCTCCCCGGAACGCTGGGAGGCGACCAAACGCTGGGTGGACTGGTACAACGCCCGAGAACCGGGGGAAACGCTCCCGGACAAACCTTTGGGCGATCCCCCTCTCGAACCGATATCGTAAATGCCCGGATGAAATCCCAACCGGACATCCGACTCGAAATGGTCAGCGACCCGGTGTACCTCGCCGGGGCGCGGGAGCTGGTGTCGTCGGTCGCCCGGCGCCTGGGATTCCCGGAGGAAGCGTGCGGACAGATCGCCCTGGCGGTGGATGAGGCCCTGTGCAACGTGATCCGCCACGGGTACGAACGGCGGAAAGATGCCCCGATCTGGCTCAGCATCTTCCCTCTTTCGAGCGATGGGAACGTCACCGGCCTGCGGATTGTGGTCGAGGATGAGGCCAGGCAGGTGGACCCCGAGCAGATCCGGAGCCGGGATCTGGACGAGATAAGGCCGGGTGGGCTGGGTGTCCACATCATCCAGCAGGTCATGGACGAAGTGAAGTACGAGAAGCGTTCGCCGCTCGGCATGCGGCTTACGCTCATCAAGCACCGGAAAGAGGCGCCGGCCGAGGCCGCGGCCGCACGAGCAGGATGAGCCGATTATGCCAGAGGAGATCAGGGTGAAAGACGGGGCCGTGGTGGTGACGCCGGAGGGGGATATCGATCTAAGCCGGTCGCCGGGCCTGCGGACGACGCTCCGCGAGGCCCAGGCCAAGAAGCCGACGAGGCTCGTCGTGGACCTTTCCGCGGTCGACTACATGGACAGCTCGGGAGTCGCCACCCTGGTCGAAGCGCTCCAGATCGCGCGGCGCAGCAACACGAAAATGATCCTGTGCGGTCTGAAGGAGCGAGTGCGATCGATCTTCGAGATCGCGAGGCTCGACACCGTCTTTACGATCACGGATTCCTGCGACGCGGCGATGAGCGCCTGAAGAAAGCGGCTAGGCCGGCCGGATGCCGCGGTACAGCTGCTGCACGCGGTCCGACTCCTGCTTGCGGACCGTCTCCAAGACCAGGCGCGGGATGCGCCACTGCTGCTGCTCGACGGTCACGTTGGAGCAGTGCTCGCTGATGCAGCGGTAGAGAAACTTGAAGGCGTCCCGGGGCTGGTGCATCTGGTCGAGCGCATCGATCAGGTCGCGGGCGGTGACATCCTCGGCGAAGATGTCGAGGAGGCCGATCGGCCCCGCCGCGCGGTCGCGGCAGGCCTTCAGCCGGGCGTCGCAGAGGTCGTACAGCATCGCGCCCGTCCAGGTGAGCCGCTCGACCAGGTTCTGCTTGTCGAGCCGGGCCTCCTGGAAGAACGCGCTGCTTTCCTTGAACAGCGCGTGCCGCAGCTCGATGGGGAGCAGCATCTTGACGCCCACACCCTGCTGCTGCAGAAACTTGTTGTTGAACATCGGCCAGATGAAGGCCCGCATGCGCTCGGGGTCGCCGCTGATCAGCGTGGGTTCATCGACGCGGTCGATCACGATCAGGAGCCCCGTGTACCCGAAGTGGCCCAGCACCCGCTTCAGCCGTCCCAGCATCGAGTACCGCGACTCGTCCAGGTCCGTCATGGGCAGGTGACCGGCATCCCGCTGCGAAGGGTCGATCTGCCGCAGGCTGCGGACCAGCGAGACGTCGGAGCGCGGGATCACCCGGAGCTGCCGGCGCACCCGGCGGGCGATGCCCATGAGGGCGAGATTGTCCCAGCCGTACCTCTTGGCCAGCATCAGCAGCCACACGCCCAGGAGCGCGTAGAACGCGTACGCCCACCCCGACTGAACCTTGAAAGCGCCGGTCTCAACCAGCGACCACACGAGCACCGCGGCCGCGGGGATCCACCCGAACCAGGCCAGCGCGTTCCAGAGCATCACCTGCCCCGGCAGGCCGATGCGGAGGATGCGCCGGAGCGCCGTCGTGCGGATCTCGGCGTTCTCGGGGCGGTCGTACACGGACTGAAGGAGGAGCAGGTCCCGCTTGACGGGCATCGGCAGCCGGCGGGCGACCTTGCGCGGCTCGGCGCCGAGCACGAGCGTGTCCGGGTGTTCGGGCTCCGGCGGCCGCGCCTCTCCCGGCCGGGGCGCCCGTCGAACGAGCACATCGACCAGCCGCGGCACGACAAGGTTCAGCAGACCGTCGAGGTGATCGACGAGCCGGAAGCGGGCGAAGGCCTCGGCCGGCGTTTTTCCGCCCACCTTCCGGTAGTACCGGTCCAGCAGAGCGTTGAGGTCGTCGTAGGCGATCAGCAGCATCTTCGAGGATGGTTGCTCGGCGTTGTGGGCCAGGACTCGGTCGGCGATCTGCAGGCGGATCGCGGTCTTGCCGCTCCCCTTCTCCCCGAACACGATCGATGTCGAGGGCCGCGACAGGTCCCCCAGGATCTTCTCAAAGTCGGAGTGGGCCGTCGCGGGCAGGCGGGAAGCCGGCGCAGCCTCGGCGGTGAGCGGAGTCTCGGCCATGCCGTCCTGCCGCACGACCACGGGCCCCGGAGGAGCCGCCGAATCAGGCGTAAACACCGGGCTTTCCCGGGCGTACAACTCTCCGAAGCCCACCCGCGCAAACACCGAGTCGTGCCGCGCCTCCTCCCCCCGGAAGGGGTTCTCGACGATGCGCCAGTGTTCGAAGAACTGCGCGATGTTCATGGGAGGGATGCGGCAAGGCGGTCCGGACGCGGCTACCTAGTCTAGACGGACCGCGCCGCTCAATGGTCGGCGCGGGTCCCCAGGAGCGGGGCGATCTGGGCCAGCATCCGGTCGAGCATCCGGGGCTCGCGGGCCTCGAGGTTCAGCCGCAGCAGCGGCTCGGTGTTGCTCTTGCGGATATTGGCCCACCAGCCGGCGGTCTGGAAGGCGTCAATCGTCACGCCATCGAGCTCGTCGATCGTCGCCTGCGTCGGCGTCCCGGGGCCGTAGACCTTCTTGAGGTTGGCCAGGGCGCCGTCCTTGTCCTCAATGTTGAAGTTGACCTCGCCGGACTGGTGGTAGCGGGCGATGGGCCTGATGAGCTCGCTCAGCGGCTTGCTCGACCTGGCGAGCACGGTCAGGATGGTCGCCATCGCGATCGCGCCCGAATCGGCGTTGAAGTTGTCCCGGAAATAGAAGTGCCCCGAGAGCTCCCCGCCGAAAATCCCCCGCCGCTCCGCCAGGGCCTGCTTCATGAACACGTGCCCCACGCGGCTGCGCACCGGCACACCGCCGGCGCTCCGGATCTCCTCTTCCAGGGCCTTGGTCGACCGCAGGTCGTAGATGATGGCGGCCCCTCTGTGCCGCGCGAGAAAGTGCCTGGAGAGCAGCGCCGTCAGCAGGTCGCACCCGATCACCTCGCCGCGTTCATCCACGGCGACGCAGCGGTCGGCATCCCCGTCGAAGCAGATGCCCAGGTTGGCCTTCTCGCTCCGCACCGCCTGCTGGAGCTGGTAGAGGTTGGTGGCGACCAGCGGGTTGGGCTCGTGGACGAACTCGCCCTTGGAGTTGTCGAAGTTCAGTTCGACAATCTGCAGCCCCGGGACATCCGCCCCCTTCTTTCCAAACACGCGCGGCACCATGGTCCCCGCCATGCCGTTGCTGGCATCGACCACCACCTTCAGCTTCGCCCCCCCGGTATCGAGAAAGCTGCGGACGTGCTGGATGTAGTCCGGCCAGAGGTCGCGGTGCTCGATGCGGCCGTTCGCGGCGACCATGGTCGCGCGGTCCACCATCGCGGCGCGCTTGCGGATCTCCGCGAGCCCGGTCGCCTCGCCGACCGGCTTCGCCGCCCGCTTGCTGATCTTGAACCCGTTGTAGTTGGGCGGATTGTGGCTCGCCGTCACCATGACCCCGCCCGCACAGTCCAGGTGGTTGATCGCGAAATACACGAACGGCGTGTCCACCATCCCCACATCAATCACGTCCCCGCCCTGGTCCATGATCCCCTTCGTCAGCTGGTCCGAGAGCGAGGGAGAGCTCTTCCTCATGTCCCGCCCGACGACCACGTTCCGCATCATCGGCGTCGTCTCCCCCGCCGCCGCGGCCTCATCCCGCAGGAACTTGCTCGCCCCGTACCCGATCTGCCAAGCCATCTGCTCGTTGAGCAGGTCGGGGTAGGTTCCTCGGATGTCGTAGGCCTTGAAAACGCGTCCGAGCATGCGGCGTGGCTCCTGCCAAAGGGGGGTAAGAGTAGCCGTGCCGGAATGAAAAGGCCCGTCCGTTCGCTAAACGATAGGGTAGTTGCGGCCGCCGCCGGCCCACTTATACTGACCCCCGAAGATCGGCCCGCCCTCTGGGTCTGGGCGGCCGCGCTTCGACCGACGCTCGATGCAACCCGGGCAATCTCGCAGCGGTTCTGAGACAGAAAGTTCCCGGGTCAAGGTTCGAGCGAAATGAAGCTTTACGTCGGCAATCTCCCGTTCAGCACCACCGAAGACGAACTGCGGCAGATGTTCGAGGCGCACGGTCAGGTGGCATCGGCATCCATTGTCATGGACCGCGAGACCGGCCGCCCCCGCGGCTTCGGGTTCGTCGAAATGCCCAGCGATGACGAGGCTCGCGCCGCGATCGAGGCCATCAACGGCACCTCGATGGGCGGACGCAACGTCGTGGTCAACGAGGCCCGTCCCAAGGAAGGCGGCGGC
>JAEYVB010000445.1 GCA_023429345.1 Planctomycetota bacterium | reverse complement strand
GTAAACCTCAGCGGGCCCTTTTTATTTTTGCCCCGCCCCGCCCGCCGACCGCAGCGCCCGCCGCTCCAGCGGACCCGCCCTCAGCACCGTCGTGCCGAGCACCGCCGCGGCCTCCGTCAGCGTGTGGGGCCGCGGCCCCCAGCCATAGCGGACCGTGAGCAGCCGGCGCTCGAACTCGCTGAGCCCATCCAGGCCGCTCCGGGCGGACGCCCGCGGCTCCAGCCACACACGCCCGCCGAACTCGTGCCAAGGGGCTATCCGGCGGGTCCAGTCCGGGATCAACGTCCCGGCAGAAAGTCTCGGCAGCGCCCGCGGCCTGAGGGGCAGGCTCGCCTGCGATCGCTGATGCCGGGTAACGACCCGCGTCACGGCCAGCCCCGCCGGTGCCGCCAGACGCCCACCCTTGTGCGGGTGGAAATCGTCGATGGCCGAGGCCAGCGCGGCGATGCACCCCGTCAGGAGGGGCGCGATCTCGCCCGCCCGCATCTCCTCGGGCTGCTTGGCCAGGGAGGATTCGAGCGTGCGGACCACGAGCGGGAGCTGCGACCTCACCAGCTCCGCCTTGATCCGCGCCGCCCATCGGAGGTCGGTCTCGATCGCATCCACATCCGTAGCCCTCGCCCCATGCCGGGGGAGGTCCCCGATCTTCTCCACCGCCCGCCGGACGAGGAAGTGGTACGCTGTCGCACGCGCCCGCTCGGTGGGCCCCGGTGGCGCTGCCGCGGACCGGGTCTTGCGGATAAGGGAGAGCAGGTCGATCTCTCCGGGATCCCCCAGCCCGGATCGGACAGGCTCGGCATCCAGGCACTCGGGACCGACCCGCGGAAAGCCGGCCAGCGGAGAGAGCGGGGGGGCGCCGCCCGGGGGCGACTCGATCAGCATCCGCAGCCGCGCGGCCCGCTGGTCATTGATGATTCGGAGCACGCTCGCCCGCGAACGCTGGAGCCGTGCCGCGATCTCGCCCGGCTCGATCGAAAGAAACGAGGCCCGCTCGATCAACCGCCGTTCCCGCTCGCCCGGCGGGCCGGCTTCCCCGAAGATCGGTTCGGCGGCCGCGGCGTCGTGCCGTTTGAGGATCTGCCGGATGGTTTCGTGCCCGCGTCCGTACTTCCTGGCGAGCCGCTCGGCGGACTGGTTCAGGGTGCAGCCCAGGCGCCGGCGGTACACCCCGGCGCGGCGGATGATCTTGGCCTCGACCTCCGGCCCCAGCCGGGTGAACATCCCCGCGTCCTCGATCCGCGGCCGCTGCCTCTCTTCGAACAGGGCGATCGCGTCGAGCGCAAAGGCCAGCCGCGGCTTGCCGTGGTCGCCGATGACCCGCCGCGCGACGAGTCCGCGCCGGCGGTAGCGGTCGAGTGTCTTACGGCTGACCGACCAGCGGCCGCAGAGTGTCTCGGCGTCGATGAACTTCGCGGCGTCGAGATCCGCGGCTCGGATCCCCGCGGCCGCGGAGAGCCGCTCGACCAGGCTGGAGATGTCGCTCAGCAGGGCCTCGCCGACGATGACCGCGCCGTCATCATCGCGCGGGCGGTAGCCGGTGATGCGGAAGACCACCCATTCCAGCGGGTAGTTCAGCGTTGGGTCCAGCTCCGCGGCGAGCTGCTCGGTGCGTTCCAGCTGTCGGCGCAGGGTCTCGGCGGGCGCAAAGCGGAGCTGTCTTTCCAGTTCTTCCAGCGCCGCGATTCTGAGCTTGGGCAGTGGGGGCATGGGTCGGGCTACCGGCTCTCAGCGACGGCTTCGATCTCGGCCCAGGTCAGTCGCCCCCGCACGAGCCCGAGCGTTTCCGCTTCGGCGATGAAACGCTCCGCGGCCTCTCGCTCGCGCGGACCCACTTCGAAGCGGAGGTAGTTGCCCAGGTACGTGGCGGCCAGGTCCCGCGGCCAGCGGTGTTCGGGCGCGTGCTTCGCGACGATCCAGTCGATCCGGGTCTGGTTATGCCGGCGTTGCCGCTCGAGGAGCTGGGCCGCGAGCAGGATCTCGGGCGCTGCTGCGCGGTCGGCCCGGCAGGCCCACATGGCATACACAAATGGAAGGCCCGTGAGCCGCTTCCAGGCCTCGCCGAGGTCGAGCTGGTGCGGGTAGCGGACCGCGGGCGGGGAATCGGTCACGACCTTGTCCCCGATGAGCAGGAGCGTCTCGGGCCAGGCCTCGTCCAGGGAATGCTGCGAGTTCGCGGCGGCGAAACCCGCGTGCTGCGTTCCGACGGCGATGCGCTCACGGGCGTCGAAGTCGATGACGGTCGGGCGGGTCCCGTAGAGCCTGCTGAGGAGGACCTGGGCGAGGATCACGGAGGTGTGGCTGTCGGTATCCGCGTGGAGCTGGCGGATCTGCTCCAGGGGCACGGATGAGAACACGCGCACCGTGAGCGTCGGGCCATCGCAGCCGATCATGCCGACGGGCAGGAGCGCCAGGCCGGGCTCCGGCGCGCGTGCCGCATCCACCAGGGAGACCAGGCCGATGTCCGCCTCATCGCGGAGAACCATGCCGGCGATGCCGGCGGGGACGACGGGGGTGAGCGTGATCCCGGAGAGCTTGTCGAGCCCCTCGATCATCGGCACGGTGTTGAGGTACCTGACACAGGCCACACGGATCGGCTTCATGGGCCCAGTGTAGGTGACGGGCCGCATCGGCTGGCGGCTGCTGTCGGCAGCGGACGGCTAGTGTCGGTTTGGGCGTGGAGTTCCTGTCGGCGATGCGGGATACCCTGACCCGAATCGACCCGCGGCCCGCGGATCCGCGACCCTGCCGCCATGACCGCCCTTGCCCCGAGCCCGAAGACAGCCGTGAACCAACCCACCATCAAGAAGGTCCCGACCGAATCGACGCTGGTCGATGTCATGGGCGGGTCGTCGCGCCAGGAAGTCCAGATCCACGACCACGGCTTTATCGCCCTGTTGGACGCCATGCCGCGGCTGGTCCCGGAGGGGCAGACGGCGGATGCGGCGATCGTGCAGGCCGCCCGCGTCTCATACGGCCAGGGCACCAAGCGGGTGAACGAGGACCGCGGCCTGATCCGGTACCTCCTCCGTCATCGCCACACGACGCCGTTTGAGATGCTGGAGTTCAAGTTCCACATCTCCATGCCCATCTTCATCGCTCGCCAGTGGATCCGTCACCGTACGGCTAACGTCAACGAGTACTCCGGTCGCTACTCGATCATGCCCGACCACTTCTACCGCCCGAGCGTGGAAGAGGTCCGCAAGCAGAGCCAGTCGAACCGCCAGGGCGGCGAGGAAACCTTCGCCTCGGGCGGTACCGAGCAGGAACTCAGGACCGCCGAAGAGTTCGTTAAGTACCTCGAGGAGGCCGAGGCGCTCTACACCCGGTACTCGGCTCTCACCGAGCAGGGCGTCAGCCGCGAGCTCGCCCGCATCGGCCTGCCCGTGAGCGTGTACACGCAGTGGTACTGGAAGTGCGACCTGCACAACATTCTTCGATTCCTCTCGCTGCGCATGGACAGCCACGCCCAGGCCGAGATCCGCGTCTACGCCGAGGCGATGTACGCGCTCCTGGAGCCGATCGTCCCCATCACCATGGAGGCATGGCGCGATTACGAACTCGAAGCCGTGCGGCTCACGAAGCTCGAGGTGGAGGCCATCCGCGAACTGAAAACGGGGGGGCCCGGCGCCCTCAAGAGCGACAACAAGCGTGAATCGGCGGAATGGGAAACGAAGCGGCGGACCCTCGGGCTCTGATCATCCGGCCTTCTTCGAGGCCTTTTCGCCCTTCGCCGGCTTGCTCTCGGCAGAGGCCGCGGGCTTCTTCTCAGCCTTGGCTTCGGTCTTCGTCTCTGCCTTGCTCTCGGTCTTCTTACCGCTATCTGCTTCCGCGGCCTTCTTGTAGCTCTCCGAGCGGTAATCAGTCTGGTAGAACCCCGAACCCTTGAAAATCACCGCGCCGCCGGTGCCGATCTGCCGCTCGAGCGCGTTCTTCCCGCACTCGGGGCACTTGCGCTTCACTTCGGTCATCGAGTGGAAGATCTCGAACGTGTGGTCGCACGCGTTGCACTTGTAGTCGTAGGTCGGCATACGTGTGAACTCCTTCGCGTATGTCGGCTGGAGAGGCCGGGGTTGATCACTCGGTAGGACGGACGCCCACGCTGGCAGGACGGATCACGCGTTCGTGGAGCGCGTACCCCGCTTGAAGGCAGCGGACGATGTGCCCGGGCTGAACGCTTTCATCCTGCATCTGCGTCACGGCCTGGTGACGGTGAGGGTCGAACTCCTCGCCCGGGGCGGGCTCGATCATCGAGACACCGTGCTTCTGCAGCACCCGCAGCAGCTCATCCCGGATCACCTTCACGCCGCCTGCGATCTGCTCGGCCGTCACCTTGCTGAGATCCTGACCGAGCGCAAGATCGAAGTTGTCGATGACCGGAAGGATGTTCAGCACGATCGCCGTCGTGCCCTGCGTCTTGGCCTCGCGCTCGTTGGCCGCGGCCCGCTTGGCGAAGTTGTGGTAATCCGCGAGCGCCCGCAGCTTGTCCTGGTTGAGCTGCGCGTTCTGGTCCTCGAGCTGCGAGATGCGACTCCGCAGCGTGTCGAGCTCCGCATCCATGCCCGCGGCCTCTGGGCCGGCGTGCTCATCGGGCGTTCCGTTCCGCTGATCCATGTCGTTGTCGTGCATGTCGGGCTTCATGCCTTCCTCCGCACGGTCTTGCTTCTTCTTGGGCCACATCCTTCAGCACTCCCCGCTCAGCCGAGCCAGTCGCGGACCTTCTTGAGAAACCCCTGCGACTCGGGCAGCACATCCTTGTCCTCGGTCTCCGCGAAATCGCGCAGCAGCTTCTCCTGCTTCGCCGAGAGCTTCTTGGGGATCTCGATCTTGGTCACCAGCACCAGGTCGCCACGCCGCCCGCTGCGCAGATTCGGCAATCCCTTGCCCGTCACGCGGAAAAGCGCGCCGTGCTGCGTTCCCCGCTGGATCTTCACGGTGTCCTCGCCGTCGAGCGTGGGCACCTTCATCTCCGCGCCGAGCGCCGCCTGGGTGAAGCCGATGGGCATCTCCAGGAGCAGGTGGTCGCCCTCGCGGCTGAAAAGCTCGTGCTGTTTGACGCGGGTGACCACGTGCAGGTCGCCCCGCATGCCCTCGCCGCCCGGCGAAAGCTCAGGCGGGGGCGGCTCTCCCTCCCCGCTCACCCGCACCGCCTGACCGTCGCTGATGCCGGCCGGGATCTTCACCACCAGCTTGCGCTTCCGCGGCACGCGCCCCTTGCCGCGGCACTGCTCGCAGTGGTCCTTGACGATCTGGCCGCGGCCCGCGCAGGTCGGGCAGGTCGTGACCATGCGGAACATGCCGCCGAGGCCCGCCTGCTGCACCCGGCCCTGGCCGCCGCAGGTGGGGCAGGAAATCGGGGTTGACCCGGGCTTGGCGCCCGAGCCGGAGCAGACGTCGCAGACGTCGAGGCGGGTGAACTCGATCTCGCGCTCGG
Source organism: Planctomycetota bacterium (assembly GCA_023429345.1). GTDB lineage: Bacteria > Planctomycetota > Phycisphaerae > Phycisphaerales > UBA1924 > JAEYVB01. The sequence continues at coordinate 5,461 of JAEYVB010000445.1, read as the reverse complement.
CGCCCTTGAGGACATCCTCGAGCGTGATCTGGACCTCGGTCTCGAGGTCGTACCCGCGGGCGACGCCGCGGCCGCGCTGACCGGGGCGGGCCCCGCCCATGCCGCCGCCGCCCCCACCGAAGATGTCGTTGAACATCGAGAAGATGTCCTGGACATCCATGCGGGAGAAGTCGTGGGCCGCTGCGCCGGCGCCGCGGACGCCCTCGTGGCCGAACTGGTCGTAGCGGGCGCGCTTGTTCTGATCGGAGAGGACCTCGTAGGCCTCGGCGCACTCCTTGAACTTGCCCTCGGCCTCGGCATCGCCCGGGTTGCGGTCCGGGTGGTACTTCATGGCGAGGCGGCGGTAGGCGCGCTTGATCTCCTCCGCGTCAGCGGTTTTGTTGACGCCGAGGATCTCGTAGTAGTCACGGGTGGTTGGCATTCACGCCCTCTGGAGCGAGCTGCAGCACTTGTTCATCGCTCATTGCGACGATCGCCTCGGCTGAGATTCCACTTCCACTTCCACTGTTCACCAGCCGGCACGCGGCAGGGCCGCGCGTCTCGAACAGGTGCCTCGCGGCCGAGAGCGAGATCCCATTCGCGGGACCGATCCGCTCCGGGTCAACTTCAGCATAGTACGAGCGTTCCCAGAAGCACCGATCGCACACAAAGTCCGTCGAATCCGGATTCACGAACCCACAGCAGGGGCACGGCCCGGCGGCGTCAGTCGGCTTGGACCATTGCTCGTGCTTCACGAATCGAGCCCACGGGCTTTCGTCCGTGGGCTCGGGAGTTCTCACTCGGCACCATGCGCCGCTGCGCGGCGGATGGTGGCACCCACATCAGGCAACGGCGCCCTCCGCCGGACTCTTGTCTTCCTTGAGTTCGGTGATGAGGACATCCGTCGTCAGCATCAGGCCGGCGACGCTGGCGGCGTTGACGAGGGCGGTCTTGGCGACCAGGGCGGGGTCGATGACGCCGGCCTTCACGAGGTCGGTGTAGTCGCCCGTTGCGGCGTTGAAGCCGAATCCGACGCCGCCCTTGCCGCCCTCCTTCACCTTCTCGACCACGAGGTCGCCGTCGTAGCCGGCGTTCTCCGCGATCTGTCGGCAGCAGGCCTCGACGGCGTGGGCCACGATGTCGAAGCCCTGCTTCTCGTCACCCTTGGCCTTCTTCTGAGCGGCGAGGATCGCCTCCTGCGTGCGGAGCAGGGCGACGCCGCCCCCGGGGACGTACCCCTCCTTGGCCGCGGCCCGGGTCGCGTGCAGGGCGTCATCGACGAGGTCCTTGAGGGCCTTCATCGCGACCTCGCTGGCGCCGCCGACGTGGATGATGGCGACGCCGCCGGTGAGCTTGGCGTGGCGCTCCATCAGCTTCTCCTTGTCGTAGTCGCTGGTGGACTTCTCCCACTGGCTCATGATCTGGGCGGCGCGGGCCTCGATGTCCTTCCGCTTGCCGGCGCCCTCGATGATGGTCGTGTCGTCCTTGGTGACCAGGACCTTCTTGGCGCGGCCGAGCTCGGCCACCTCGACGGACTCGAGCGAGCGGCCCAGGTCCTCGGCGATGAAGGTGCCGCCGGTGAGGATGGCGATGTCGCCCAGCATGGCCTTGCGGCGGTCGCCGAAGCCGGGGGCCTTGACGGCGCAGATCTTCAGCGTGCCGCGGAGGCGGTTGACGACCAGCGTGGCGAGGGCCTCGTTCTCGATCTCCTCGGCGATGATGAGCAGGGGCTTGCCGCTCATGACGACCTTGTTGAGGAGCGGGAGGAGGTCGGGGAGGTTGCTGATCTTCTTCTCGTAGATCAGGATGTAGCAGTCCTCGAGGACGGCCTCGGCGGTCTTGGGGTCGGTCATGAAGTAGGGGGACAGATAGCCCTTGTCGAACTGCATGCCCTCGACGTACTCGAGGGTGGTCTCGGCCGACTTGCCCTCCTCGACCTCGACGACGCCGTCGGGGCCGACCTTGGCGATGGCCTCGGCGATGTGCTCGGCCACCTCGTTGTTGTAGTTGCAGGAGACCAGGGCGATCTTGCGGTAGTCCTCCTTGCCCTTGGTCTTGACGGCCATGGTGTCGATGGCCTCGGCCGCGGCATTGGCGGCGTTGGTCACGCCGCGCTGGAGCTGCACGGGGTTGGCGCCCGAGGCGACGTGGCGGAGGCCCTCGGAGAAGATGGCCTGGGCCAGGACGGTGGCGGCGGTGGTGCCGTCGCCGGCCTTGTCGGCGGTGCGCTTGGCGACCTCGTTCACCATCTTCGCGCCCATGCTCTGGAAGGGGTCGGGGAGGGTGATCTCCTTCGAGACGCTGACACCGTCCTTGGTGACGGAGGGGCCGCCGTAGGACTTCTCGATGACGACGTGCCGGCCGGCGGGGCCCATGGTGCACTTGACGGCGTCGGCGAGGCGGTCGACGCCCTTCTTCATCTCGAGGAGGGCGGCGTCGTCGAACATGATCTGCTTGGTGGCCATTGTCTAGCTCCGTTGTTCTCTTGCAAAGCGGCGCGCGGGGCGGAGGCCCTCACCACCGGTCGTCTCTCTCGTACTTCAGCTCCGCCAGCACCTCGCCGGCGGCGTCCTTGAACCATCGCCTGAAATCGTCGGTCGCGTACTTCGTCCAGTCGCCGACCTGCCCGTGGCGCCAGAAGGACTGGGGGTCTTCCTTCTCGAAGCCGGGGGCGGTCCTGGTCTCGCCGCTCAGGGGGAGGGCCTCGGCGGGGTCCTCGCCCAGAAACTCGTACATGCCGCGGCGGCCGGCCTCGGTGTCGGCGTGCAGCTCCTCGTAGCGGATGACCATGAGAGGGCACCGGGCGCCCTTGTCGTTGGCCTCGATGCGCCGGATGGACTCCATGTCGGCCCGCATCCAGCCCGCCCAGCGCCCGGCGACGAGGCGCACCCACCCCTCGTCGGAGAGGAGCTCGTGCGGGTGCTTGGCGAAGTGGTCCTGGTCGGCCTGGAAGCGCTCGTAGAGCCGGTTGAAGCCGGGGCGGATGTCGCCGGGGACGACGACATCCAGCACGTGCGGGCGCATGCGCAGGACGTGGAAGGTCCAGCTCACCAGCACATCGCGCCCGTCGCGGATGATGAGGAAGTGGGGGGCGCCCTCGACGAAGACGCGGAGGCCCCGGGGCGTCCGGTCGCCGACCCAGTAGGCGTCGGGCTTGCGCTCGACGAGGGTGAGCACCGATTTCTTCACCATGTCCTCGAAGGAGCGGTCCATGACCGTCTTCAGCGGCTCGCGGGCGGTGATCTGCCAGGGGTGGGCCTGGAGCGTGTCGATGGCGTTCCTGATGTCCTCGAAATGGAACTCGCCGAAGCAGTTGATGTTGGGGTGCAGGTTGAGCAGCGCCCCGACCCAGTTGGTCCCCGAGCGCGGGTGCCCGCGCACGAAGAAGAAGCCGTGGCCGGCCTTCTTGGCCGCCACTTCGACGGGCTTGGTTCGGAGTCGCTTCAGGAGTTCCATGTCGGACGATCAGCCCTCGATGACGCCCAGCAGCTCGCTCTCGCGGAGGATCAGGTGCTTGACGCCCTTGATCTCGACCTCGGTGCCGGCGTACTTGCCGTAGACGACGGTGTCGCCCTCGCCGACGGACATCTTGGCGCGGGCGCCGTTGTCGAGGCGCTTGCCGGGGCCGGCGGCGACGACCTTGCCGCGGACGGGCTTCTCCTTGGCGGTCTCGGGGAGGTAGATGCCCGAAGCGGTCTTGGACTCGGCTTCGATGGGCTTGACGAGGACGCGGTCTTCGAGGGGTTTGACGGCCATTGCTTCAGAGTCTCCGTATCGCTGAAAGAAGTCTCTCAGGTTGCTGCGTGCTTATTGGAACGAATCACACCTTGGGGCGCACCGAGACCGGGGCGCTGCCGCCGCCGCCGGTGCCCTTGCCCGGTTTGGTCGGCCTGGCGTCCTTGACGGGGTGCGACTTGGTGATGTCCTTCTGGTCCTTGCCCTCGGGGGCGACGGGCTGGATGTGGCTGGGCTTGGGCCCGGGGCCGAAACCGCTGCCGCCCGCCTTGCCGAGGAGATCGCTTGCCTTTGCCATTGGTTAGAACCCCATCCCGCCCATGCCGCCCATGCCCATGCCGCCCATGCCACCCATGCCGCCGCCCATCCCGCCGCCGGGCCCCCCCGCGCCGCCGGCATCCTTGGGCTCGGGCCTGGTGGTGATGATGCAGTCGGCCGCGAGCAGGATCGTCGCCACGCTGGCGGCGTTCTGCAGGGCCGAGCGGTCGACCTTCGCCGGGGTGATGACGCCCGCGGCCATGAGGTCGCCGTACTCGCCGGTGAGGGCGTTGAAGCCGAAGTTGGGGTCGGTGCTCTCGGCGACCTTGCTGACCACGACCGTGCCCTTCTCGCCGGCGTTCTCGGCGATGGTGCGGGTCGGGACGGCCAGGGCCTTGTAGACGACGTCCATGCCGGCCGCGGCGTCGTAGCTGGTCTGGCCGACCTCCTCGCTGGTCGCGGCCTCGCCGCCCTTGATGGTCTTGCCGAAGACGGCCTTCCAGTCCTTGTTCCGCTCGATGGCCTTGCGGGCGCGGATGAGGGCGACGCCGCCGCCGGGGCCGATGCCCTCGGCCTGGGCGGCGCGGGTGGCGTGCAGGGCATCCTCGATGCGGGCCTTCTTCTCCTTGAGCTCGGCCTCGCTGGCGGCCCCGACCTGGATCTGGGCCACGCCGCCGGCGAGCTTGGCGAGCCGCTCCTGGAGCTTCTCGCGGTCGTAGTCGCTGGTGGTGTTCTCGATCTCGCGGCGGATCTGCTCGATGCGGGCCTGGATCTGCTTCGTCTGCCCCGCGCCCTCGATGATGGTCGTGTTGTCGGCGTCGATCTCGACCTTCTTGGCCATGCCCAGCTGGCTGATCTCGACCTTGTCGAGCTCGACGCCCAGGTCCTTCATGATCGGCTGGGCCCCGGTGAGGATGGCCAGGTCCTCGAGCATGGCCTTGCGGCGGTCGCCGTAGCCGGGGGCCTTCACGGCCGCGACGTTCAGCGTGCCGCGGAGCTTGTTGATCACCAGCGTCGAGAGCGCCTCGCCGGTGATGTCCTCGGCGATGATCAGGAGGGGCCGCTTGGCGCCCATGACCTTCTCGAGCAGCGGCACGAGCTTGGCGATGCTCTCGATCTTGTCCTCGTGGATGAGGATCAGCGGCTTCTCGAACTCGACCCGCATGGCGTCGACATCGGTGACGAAGTTGGGCGAGAGGTAGCCGCGGTCGAACTGCATGCCCTCGACCACCGTCACCTCGGTCTCGAGGCCCTTGCCCTCCTCGACGGTGATGACGCCGTCCTTGCCGACCTTCTCGAAGGCGTCGGCCATGATCTTGCCGATGGCCTGGTCGTTGTTGGCGCTGATGGCCGCGACGTTCTGAATATCAGCCTTGCCCTTGACCGGCCGCGAGAGCTTGTTGATCTCCTCGCTGGCCGCGGCCACGGCCTGCTTCATGCCGCGGATGAGGGCGTTGGCATCCACCCCGGCGGTGATGTACTTGAGGCC
>JAEYVB010000251.1 GCA_023429345.1 Planctomycetota bacterium | reverse complement strand
GCGTAGGCGCCGGCGGGGAGGTCGAAGGCGATGCGGATGTAGGCGCCGTGCTCGTCGACGCCCCCCTCGACATCCGGGTCGGTGAGGGGCACGCGCAGGGGGCGGCGCTCGCCGGGCATGCGGCCGGGGCGCTTCTCGCCGAAGGCGGCCAGGTCGGCGGGGGTGACAGCGCCCCCCTCCGCGGCCAGGAGGGCGGCCACCTCGCGCTCGTCGGTCGCCCCGGGGGTGGGGGGCCGCAGCATCTTCGGGCCCCACATCGGGCCGCTGGGAGAGATCTCGAAGCGCGCGAGGCGGGCGTCGAGCGCTGCGCCCAGGTCGGAATCGCCGACGGCGAAGACCGCGTCGTTGTCGTGCTTGATGGCCAGGTCGCCGGGGCGGAGCACGCCGAGCGTGCCGTCGCGCAGGCGCTGGTCGAGCACGGCGTTGAAGATGGCGGACTGGAACGCGCTGAGGTAGAGGTCCTGCTCCGGCCGCGGGATGGCGCCGATGGCGCGGCCGGGCGTGTGGCCGCGGGCGAGCGCGGCGAGGACCGCCCGCTCAGCGCGAAGGGTGTGGGGGAAGGCCCGGAGCGCCGCGTCGAGATTCCCCGCGGCGTAGAGCCGCCGCGCCTCGATCGCGCTGTCGCCGATCCCCTCGATCGGCGCCAGGAGCGCCTCGACCGCAGCGGCGGCATCGTCCATGACCATCGCCCGCCCCACGAGGTGGTTGTTCCCGCGGTAGCCGAAGCGCTGCTCCCCGAAGCGGTTGGGCACGCCGAGCTTCTCGAGCTTGAGGAGGGCCTTGTGGGCGATCAGGGCCTCCGTCGGCCGCACAGCGCCCTGCTCGGAGCCGCGGATCTTGACGCTGAAGCGGTTGCCCAGCAGGTGCCCGCGGCGGAGCTTGTTGGTGTGCAGGTCGGCCCACAGGATGCCGAGGCGCTCGCCCCCCCCATCCCCACCCTCGTAGGCGAGCATGGGGAAGTCCTCGGGCTTCTTCCCCGGCGCGTGGATGCTGACGACCTGCCGGGTGATGGCCTTCTTGTCCTTGAGCCCGGCGTAGCCGACGGCCGCGGGCGGCACGCCGAAGTGGCGGGCGAGGATGCGGACGGCCTGCATCGTCGTGAGGTTCCGCTTCTCGATGAGCAGGTAGATGTGCTCCCCCTCGCCGCAGGGCCGGTAGAGCGGCTGCTCATCGACGAGGAAATCCTCCGGCCGCTGCTTGATGACGGCGTGGCCGCCCCCGCCCCCCCCGATGGGCGGGAGGTCGGCGGTGAGGTAGACCGGTGGAGGGGAGAGAGGGGCGGGAGTGGGGGGCACGGGGGATTGTTGCCGCGCTGATGCCCGCGCCGCTCACGGCTCCTCGTTGATCGCCGCCTCGATCACGTGCTCCTCGACGTAGATCGGGACATCGTTGGCCACGCCCAGGGCGATGGCGTCGCTGGGCCGCGAGTCGATGCGGATGAGCTCGCCGCCCTTGCGCACGTTGAGGCTGGCGAAGAAGGTGTGGTCGGTCAGGTCGCTGATGGTGATCGACTCGAGCACCCCGCCCAGGGAGGTGATGACGCTCGCCAGCAGGTCGTGCGTCTGCGGCCGCTTGATCTGGATGCCCTTGATCCGCCGCTCGATGGCCTGGGCCTCGGGCAGGCCGATGACGATGGGGAAGGCGCGGAGGCTTTCTACGCCGTCCGGCTCGGCGCCGCCCTTGCCGTTCTCCCCGCCGCCCCCGCCCCCAGCATCCTCACCGGCCATCTCGCGGAGCTCGATGATCTGGTAGTCGTTCAGCTCGCGGATCAGGATGCGCGAGAGCTCCATTCGCACGGCCATGGCACCATCTCCCGGTTGGCTGATCGTGGGCGGGCCGCGGGTCCGGGTCAACCGGGGCGGCGGCGGGCCTCAGTCATCCCCCGGCCGCTTGGCCGCCGGGCCTTCTCCATCTCCGCCCCCCGCCCCGCGTCCATCTTCGCCCCCCTGCCCGCCGGCGTGCCCGCGGTGGGAGGGGGGGGAGGGGTGGGTGGCGTGCGCGGGGTGGGTGAAGCGGTCGGGGAGCTCCTGCTCCCTCAGCGGGACCCCGAGGCGGGCGGTGAGTTCCTTGGGGGCGCCGATGTCCACGACCAGCACATCGCCGAGGTAGCTCTGCGCGGCCAGGCTCGCGAAGCCGCGCTTGAGCCCGGCCAGCGAGACGGTCACATCCGCGTGCACCGCGGCGCCCAGGGGCTCGCCGGTGTCGCAGTCGAGCCCGGAGGGGATGTCGACCGAGAGCACGGGGACCCGGAACTCTTTGGCGGCGCGGTCGAGGGCCGCGATGATGCCCGCCAGCGGCTCGCGGACCGGCTCGCGGGCGCCGGTGCCCAGGATGGCGTCGATCAGGAGGTCGGGCGATCCGTCCGCGGCCGCCCGGAGCGCGCCGCCGGGGTCCGCCGCATCCTCGACGAGGATGGGCAGGGACATCTTCTGCACGATTCTGAGGTTGGCCGCGGCATCGCCGGTGAGCGCAGCCCCCGGGGCGGCGAGCACGATGCGAACATCGGCGCCGGCGTTGTGCAGGTGCCGGGCGGCGGCGAGCCCGTCGCCGCCGTTGTTCCCGGGGCCGCAGACGATGACGATGCGCGGCGCTGCGTGCCTGCCCGGGGCGAGGTGGAGGGCGATGTCGGCGATGTGGAACGAGGCGTTCTCCATCAGGATGATGGAGGGGATGCCGTACTCGGCGGTGGCGAGCTCGTCGAGCGCGCGGGCGGCCTCGCGCGTCAGGATGAAGACCTCGGGCTCGGGCCGCTCCGCCCCCCCCGCCCCCGCCCCCCCTCGCTCTCCCCCGCCCTCCGGCGGAGGTGCGTCGTGACCCGGGTTGGGCGTGCGGCTCACCATCGGCGTGAGTGTACGCGGGCGTCGCATGTAGTACCCTTCATCCCGAATTCCCCCCGCCGCGCCCCCCGCCGCAATGACCCCCGCCGACATCCTCGCCTTCTCCCTGAACGCGGCGTCGGTGATGCTGCTGGTGTACTGGGCGATCGCGATCTACCGCTTCGCGAAGACCGCGCGGGGCGTGCCCCGAGCGACCGCCGGGCTCGCGTTGCCGCTCCCGGACCAGGCCCCCTCGGTCTGCGTGGTGGTCCCCGCCCACAACGAGGAGGCGGCGATCGGCACGCTGATCGACTCGCTGAAGAAGCAGGACTACCCGCGGCTCAGCGTTGTCCTCTGCCTGGACCGCTGCACGGACGCGACGGCGGCGGTCGCGCGGGAGCGGATCGCGGGGGACAGCGAGGGGGAGCGCTTCCTGATCCTGGAGATCGACCGCTGCCCCGAGGGCTGGGCGGGGAAGGTGAACGCGATCTGGGCCGGCGTTCAGAGCGGGCCGGCGCGGGCCGCGGACCTGCTCCTCTTCGCCGATGCCGACACCGACTTCGCCCCCGCCTGCACCCGGGCGACCGTGGCCCTGCTGCTGGAGCGCAAGCTGGACCTGCTGAGCCTCCTCAGCACGCTCACGCACGATCGCTGGTTCGAGCTCCTCGTCCAGCCCACCGCCGGGATGGAGATGGTGCGGCAGTACCCGATCGACCGGGCGAACCGGAAGCCGGGGGGGGGCGAGCGCCGCCGCCCCTTCGCCAACGGCCAGTTCATGCTCTTCCGCCGCGAGGCCTACGAAAACCTCGGCGGGCACGAGACCGTGAAGGATGAGCTGCTCGAGGACATCGCCCTCGCCCGCCTCTTCGGCGAGGCGGACAAGGCGACGGGCCTCATGCTCGCCGATGGCCTCCTCCGCTGCCGCATGTACGGGAGCTGGGCCGAGTTCCGCCGCGGCTGGAAGCGGATCTACACCGAGTGCGCGAAGCTCAAGGTCTCGCGGCTGCGGCGGGCGGCCCTGGCGGCGCGGATCGTCGGGGCGATCCTCCCCGCGTGCGCGATCGTGAACCTCGTGATCGCCCTCGCG
>JAEYVB010000234.1 GCA_023429345.1 Planctomycetota bacterium | reverse complement strand
GGGCGGGGCTCATCCTCGGGCGTGCGCGGCGTCTTGTGGATGTGCAGGTCGCCCACCGCGGCGATGCGCAGCGCGCGGGCTGCGCTTGCGGGCGGGGACAGCGGCGCGGGGGCGGGCGAAGAGGAGGGGCCGGGGGCGGGCGTCGAGCGGGGTGTGCCCATTCACTTCTTCCGGCCGTGCGGGTCCGGGGATCGCGGCGACTTTGCCGGGGGGTGGTGCGCGGGCGCTGCCGCCCGCGCCACTTCAGGGAAGTGGTCATCGCCGATGTCGGCGAAGCCCCAGTGCTTCACATCCACCTCGTAATCGGGCCGGGAGAAGAGGCGGCCGCGGCAGGGGTTCTTGAGGGGGAGCGGGAGCTGCCGCTGGAGCTCCAGGCGGTTCAGGAGCTCGTCCATCACCCAGTCGGGGATGATCGCCCGCTCCGTGGGGTAGGAGTAGCGGAAGAGGACCAGGTGCGCCAGCAGCACCTCCCAGTGCTGCTCGAAGTAGTTGACGAGCTTCTCCCAGTTGAGCCGCTTGTGCTCGCGGAGGATGATGTGGGCGACATCGGCGCCGTCGTACTTGTGGCGGTCCATGATGAAGGCCTTGGACCAGATCAGCTCCGCCGGCGGCAGGAGGTGCACCGGGACATCCAGGATCCGCGCCGGCACGGTGTCCTCGAACCAGCGGTCGGTGACCACGCTGACGTTGTTGGCCGAGCCCCAGATCACATCGCAGAACATCCGCCCCTTCTTGATCTTGGCGATCCAGCGCTCGTCCTCGACCTCGGTCTCGAAGTTCTCCTGCGCTGCCGCCGCGAGGATGCGCGGGTAGTCCCCGCCGCGGCAGAAGATGTCGACATCCTTCGTGCCGCGGTTCAGGCCCGTGTACGCGTTGATCGCGTAGGAGCCGCCGATCAGGAAGGGGGCCCGCGTCGACTTCACCAGCCGCAGCACCGCGGCGTAGAACTCGTTGGCCGCCGGCGTCGCGCGGGGATTGAACGCAACCATGCCTGCTCCCGGGAAAGGCTCCGCCCTGGCCCCATCCTCGGCCCCGGGCCCGGCCTCCGTGCCGGGGGTGTGCGGGGCCCGCCACCGGGAGTGACCCTAGCCGGGGCCCCGGCCAGCCCACGTGAGCCCGGGGTTCACCTTCACACCGCGGGGGGGCCGGGGCTCGGGAGGGGGGTTGGGCGGGGAAGCGGGCGGGGGGAGTGGGGGGGGCGGGGAACACTTGAAGGCCGGGGGGGAGCAATGTTATCTTGGGGGCGTCTTACACCCGGAGGTCCCCGCATGTATCTATGGCGTATCGGTGGCGGAGCGGTTGCGCTCCTGGTCGTGGTGGCGTTTGCCCTCATCAACCGCGGCGTCGAGGGCGAAGAGTACCGCGAGCGCATGTACGAACTCATCTCGCACGTGAAGGGCTACGAGCAATCCCCCGACTACTACCGCGGCCTCGTCGACAGCGCCCACGATGCCGCCTTCCTCGAGCACTACCACCTCGAGTCCGGCCGCCGCGGCCGCAAGAGCTGGCTCGATGAGCCCGCGTACATCGACGACATGTTCACCGCGATGATCCAGGCCGCGACCGCGGAGCGCGCCCCCCACATCGCCGCGGCCCTGACCGCCTACTACGAGGCCGAGATCAACCCGCCCCCGGAGCCCGTCAAGGGCCAGAAAGCCCCTTCCCGCCGCCGCTGACCGGGTGAACGGCCCCGGCGGGTGGCGGTGTGGATGGCTACCGTTCGGCTTCGCGCTCGTCGCCGGTCACCCCGATCGGCAGCGCCCGTGCGACCCCACTCCCCACCGGAGAACGCCGTGATCACGCGCTCCCTCGGCAAGATCGTCCGCGGCAAGGCCACCCCGCTCCAGCTGGCCCTGGCCTGCATCCTCGGCTCCCTCCTGGGCTTCCTCCCCGGCTACGCCGATGGCGGCGTGCTCCTGCACACCCCCGGGCTGCTGGCGATGCTCCTGGCGCTGCTGGTGGTCCTCAACGCCAACCTCGGCGTCGCGGGCCTCGTGGGCATGGCCGCGAAGGTCGCCGCGCTGGCCCTGATGCCCGTCTCCTTCGCGGTCGGGCGGGTGCTGCTGGACGGCCCGGCCAACGGCCCGCTGGTCGCCGCGATCAACGCGCCCGTGCTCGCCTTCTTCGGCCTCGAGTACTACGCCGTCGCCGGCTCGATGGTCCTGGGCCTGGCCTTCGGCGCTGTCGCCTCCGTGCTGGTGATCGCGCTGATCACCACCTTCCGCCGCCGCATGGCCGCGGTGGAGGAGGGCTCGGCCCTCTACCAGAAGTTCGCGGGCAAGGGCTGGGTGAAGGCCCTCTCCTGGCTGCTCCTGGGCAAGGGCAAGGGGAAGAAGTCGTACGCCGAGCTGCTGGAGAAGCGCGCCGGCAACCCGGTCCGGATCGTGGGCGTGGTCGCCGTGCTCCTGGCCGCGGGCCTCCTCTACCTCGGGCAGCTCTTCTTCAAGGACGAGATCGTCACCGCGCTGCTGCGCAAGAACCTCGAGCGGGCCAACGGCGCCACCGTCGATGTCGGGTCCGCCGACCTCGACCTCGCCACCGGCCGCCTCGTCGTCACCCGCCTCGCCGTCGCCGACCCCAAGAAGCTCGACACCGACCTCTTCCGCGCCGGCACCCTCGAGGCGAAGGTCAGCACCCGGGACCTCCTCCGCAAGCGCATCGCCCTCGACCAGGTCCGCTCCGGCGATGCCAGCACCGGCGAGAAGCGCGCGGTCCCCGGCTTCCTCATCCACCCGCGCCCGAGGGTCGCCCCGCCCAAGGAGCCCGGGCAGAAGACCATCGACGACTACCTGAAGCAGGCCGAGGCCTGGAAGGAGCGGCTCGCCCAGGCCCGCGACTGGCTCGACGAGATCGACCGCCAGCGACGGGCGGACAGCGGCGAGCCCGGCGAGCCCGGCGGGCGCGAGACGCTCGAGGAGCGCCTCCGCCGCGAGGTCCGCGAGAAGGGCTACGCC
>JAEYVB010000214.1 GCA_023429345.1 Planctomycetota bacterium | reverse complement strand
CCTCATCCTCCAGGACGCCTCCGGACGCGAGATCGCCAGCGAAGAACGCCCCGTGGATGGTGGGCAGTTCACCTGGGAATGGATCCCCAAGCTGCCTGGTTACGGCTGGTACCGCGTCACGCTTGAGGTCATGAACGAGTCCGTCAGGGTCGGGTCAAAGTCCACGGACCTCGCCTGGGTCCCCGCCGAAATCAAGCTCCCCGCCGCCGCAAGACTCGACCGATCGCGGATCTGGGTCGGGGCCGAACGCATGCCCGCGGAGTTCCGGCCCCTCCTGCCAGAGATGGTCATCCGCGCCGACGCGGGAGGCGTCTCGGCCCCCATCTGGTCCGCCGAATCGACCCTGGAGAACATGGGTGCAATCGTCGAGGAACTCATTCCTCTGGTCGAGTCTCTGGGCCGCGCCGAGCGGGAGGTAGCGTTCGCGCTCACCGATCTGCCGGCCCGGCTTGCTGATGAAACAAGCGCCGAGCCGCATCGCCCAGCCCAGGCGTTTGCGGCCGCGGAGAATGCCTGGGCCCCCTACCTCTTGCCGTTCCTCGATAAGTTCGGCCAGCGCGTCCAGCGATGGTCTGTCGGGGCCGATGAGCAGGGCCCGCTCCCATTGGACGATGCGGGCATGGGGCGGCTCGAAGGGTTCCTCGCCCGACTTGTCCCCGGACCGGAACTCGTCCGACCCACGGCCGCGACCGAGCCTCCCGACGACCGGCCGTTCACCTTCGTCCGGGTTCCTTTCGAGTTCCGGCCCGAAGTTGTGCGAGACCTCTGCGCCGAGGGCGGCAGCAACCGGGCCGTCCTCATCGAGACCCTTCCGGACTCGTTCTCCCCCGCCGACACCGCCATCGACGCCGCCCGGCGGCTCATCGCCGCCTGGGCCGGGATGCACGCCAGCGAGCAGGCCTCGCGTGCCGTGGTAGAGCTGCCGTGGGCCTGGCCCAAGGATTCCGGCGCTGCGCCCTCGCCCACGGTCGAGATGCCCGTGGTCCGCGAGGCGATGCGGCAACTCGCGGGCCGACGGGTTGTCGGCGAGTTCCGAGTCGGTCCCGCGGTCACCTGCTACATCCTCGCCCCCCTGCCGGGAATCGAGCGCACCGGGGCGATGATCGCGTGGGCGAGCGCGCCCGCCGAGTCCCCGACCCTGGAGGCCTACCTCGGGGAAGGCCCCATCCTCGCTTCCGACCTCTTCGGCAATCAGCGACGCATCGATCCCATCCGTTCCAATTCCGCCGACCCGCTGGCTCCGCCCGCGGTTCACCGGATCCCGCTCTCCGATTCGCCCCTCTACATCGAGAACGCCGATGTTCCGCTGGCGCTATTCTCGGCGGCGTTCTCCATGGATCCCCCGGCGCTCCCCTCGAACGCCGTGGGCCATCAGGTCCATCTGCGGCTGACAAACCCGTGGCCATCCCGCATCGAGGGTGAGATCGCGATCCTGGAACCCGGCGGTCTTTCCGATGCGTCCCCGGAAAAAGACCGCTCGTGGCTCATCGCCCCGCGGGTTGCGCCCTTCTCGATCGCCCCCGGCGAGGAAGCCCTGGTCCCGATCCGTATCACCTGCAGCCCCGTCGAAGAGGCCGGGCCGAAGCAACTGGTCGCCGAAGTTCGCCTCCGGGGTTCTCAGTCCTACCCGCCGATCCGCCTCCGCACCGAGTTTGAACTCGCCGTCGACACCATCCACCTCGACCTCAACTATCGCTACATCGCGGGCAGCGACGATCTCATCCTCGAGGCCTACATCACCAACAAGGGGCCCACGCCCGCGACCATGGAGGTCTTCGCCTTCGCTCCCGGGTACCCGCGGGCCAAGGCATCGGTGAGCGAACTCGCGCCGGGCGAGACGATCACGCGGCACTTCCCGTTCCCGGACGGCGCGAGGCTCCGCGGCGATTCCATCGCGGTCAGTGTGCAGGACATGCGGACCCGTACCCGGATCACCCGCAGCATCGACCCCGACTGATCCGTTCAGGCCCGGTGCTTCAGCGCCCAGACCGCGTACCCCAGCCGCGGCGGATCCACCCGCTTCCCCGAGGCGTCGAAGGTCCCGGCCGGTACGAGCGCCGACCGTCCCAGCAGCGTGTTCCACTGCTCGCGGCTGTAGCAGCGCAGCCGGTAGGTGCTGTCGCGGTGCTCGCTCTCCCCGCCGGCGGTCACCGTCAGATGGCTGTACACGCGTTCGAAGCGTCCACGCTCCGGCGGCGTGAACGAAACAAACTGCTGCACCCTCACCCGCCCGCGAGAACCCCTCCAGATATCCTCGCTCGGACTCTCGAGCCCGGGCAGGCTCGTCGTCACGCCGACGAGGTACACGCCGCCCCGCCGCAGCACCCGCGCGATCTCGTCAAAATGGGCCAGCATCGCGCGGTCCGAGGCGAGATGCCGGATCGTGTTGATCGGGCAGATCGCCACATCCACCCGCGTGCGCCCGAGCCCCGCCGCGAAGCTCTCCATGTCCGCGACATACACCTTGTGCCCGCGTCCGCCCGTCGCCCTCAGTTTGGCGTCCGCGTACGCCACCATCGAAAGCGCCCGATCAAACCCGATCGCCCGGTGCCCGGCCGCGGCCGCCACGGCCAGCAGCCGCCCCGAGCCGCAGGCGGGCTCCAGTATGGTCCACCGGTCCACGATCCGCGGCCCGAGGGTCGCCCGGGCCGCCCTCTCGAGCCCCCGGAACTCGGCGCGGGTCCCCGGCCAATGGAGGATGTCGTACACCTCGGGGTCGGAATACAGGCCGATATCGCTCAAGACGCTTCGACCATAGCAAAAGAGGGCTCTGAGCCCGACGACCTGAGAATTTTTCCGGCGAGATCGGGCGGTAGTTGTTCGTAAGCCTCGGCGGGAAGCGATTCTGCGCGGTTTTCCACAATGTGTACCTTCCATACACCTGACGTTGACGGGTCTGTTCGGGCTCTGGTATAGTTCCGCGGTCGGGCCCGCGTCCAGCGCCGCCCCCGACCCGAGAGCCGCCACCACGGCGGCCGGCACCCGCGCTAGGCGTTCGTGGACCTCCTCCGGCGCGGCCGGTAAGCGAGCCATCCACGGCAAGGAAAGGAGGGCCACATGGCCCGCAGCAGCGTCGAGTCCGAGGTCAAGCTCCGTCCCAGCTCCGCCAACAACACGGCCGTCAACCAGACCGTTCGCATCGGCGTCGAGGACAAGGAGAAGGCCCGGGCACTCCAGCAGGCCGTCAGCCAGATCGAGAAAGCCCACGGCAAGGGCTCGATCATGCGGCTCGACGAGGATGCCTACCTCAACATCCCCGGCATCTCCACCGGCTGCATCTCCCTCGATATCGCCCTGGGCGGCAAGGGGATCCCCCGCGGGCGCTTCGTCGAGGTCTTCGGCCCCGAATCCTCCGGTAAGACCACCATCGCGCTGACCGTCGCCGCCAACGCCCAGAAGGCCGGCGGCGTCGCCGCGTTCATCGACGCCGAGCACGCGCTCGACCCCTCCTGGGCCCGCCGCCTCGGCGTCAATATCGACGAGCTCCTGGTCTCACAACCCGACAGCGGCGAGCAGGCCCTGGAGATCTGCGAGCTGCTCGTCCGCTCGAGCGCGGTGGACCTTATCGTCGTCGACTCCGTCGCGGCCCTCATCCCCAGGGCGGAGATCGAGGGCGAGATGGGCGACGCGGTCGTCGGCCTCCAGGCCCGCCTCATGAGCCAGGCGATGCGCAAGCTCACCGGCGTCATCGCCCGCAGCAACTGCACCGTCATCTTCATCAACCAGATCCGCGAGAAGATCGGCGTCGTCTACGGTTCGCCCGAAACCACCCCCGGCGGCCGGGCCCTCAAGTTCTACGCCTCGGTCCGCATCGATATCCGCCGCACGGGAGCGGTCAAGGAGGGCGACGTCACCGTCGGTAGCCGCACCCGCGGGCGCGTCGTCAAGAACAAGGTCGCGCCGCCCTTCCGCGACGCCGAGTTCGACATCATGTACGACGAGGGCGTCTCGTGGTCGGGCGACCTGCTCGACCTCGCCTCCGACTGCGGCGTGATTGAGAAGAGCGGCGCCTGGTACAGCTACGGCCAGGTGCGTCTCGGCCAGGGCCGCGAGAACTCCAAGAAGTTCCTGAAGGAGAACCCCGAGCTCGCCGCCGAGGTCCGCGAGGCCGTGATGAAGATCAAGATGCCCAAGAAGGTGAAGGTCGACGCGACCGCAGTTCCCGACGAAGAGGAATAACGCCCCTCGATCCACATACATCCGCTCCTGAACGAGGGCGGCTGGTCGCTTCGGCGTCCGCCGCCTTTTGTCGTTACGCACCCTTCATGAGGTCCCGTGCGTCCTTCATGCCCGGGTGGTCCGGGCCGCCTATGGTTCAGTTCCACAAGGAGGATCCATGAAGAACAAGGATGAACG
>JAEYVB010000193.1 GCA_023429345.1 Planctomycetota bacterium | reverse complement strand
GGCCCAACGAGCGGGCGTTCACGATCGGCGATTTGGCGTAGCTTCGAGGCATCAGAGTTCCGTGGCCGCGGCCACGCGCTCGGCCCATGTCTCGCGCGTCATGTTGCCGGCATCGATCCACACGGAGCCGGGCGTGGTCCGCAGGCGCCTGAGCCACGTCCGCTGGTTCTTGGCGAAACGGCGGGTCTCGATCTTGATCTGTTCCATGGCCTCGTCCAGCGTCCACAACCCCTCCAGGTGGCGGATGAGCTGCTTGTAGCCGAGGGCTTCGCGGGCCTGCGCGCCGAGGCGGCCGCCGCTCCAGAGGGTGCGGACCTCCTCCAGCAGCCCGGACTCCATCATGGTCCGGACGCGGGCGTTGATCCGGCGGTTGAGGTCCTCCGTCGGCCACTCCAGCCCGATCACAACGCAATCCTCGCGCCCGCGCCCGCGGTCCCACTGCTGCTGGTGCTCGCTGATAGGCCGGCCGGTCTGGTGGTAGACCTCCAGCGCCCGGATCGTGCGGCGCTCGTCGTTGGGGTGGATGCGGGCCGCGGCCGCGGGGTCGACGCGCTCGAGCTCGGCGCGGAGCTCGGCCGCGCTGCGGGCCCGCAGGCGGTCGCGGATGGCGGGGTCGGGGGGCGGCCCCTCGAACATCCCCTCGAGAAACATCTTGATGTAGAGGTGGGTGCCCCCGACCACGACGGGCACGCGACCGCGCGACCGGATGTCGGCAATCACCCGCTCCGCGGCCGCCAGCCAGTCGCTGACGGTGAAGGCCTCCGTCGGCTCGACGAGGTCGATAAGGTGGTGGCGGACGCCGCGCTGCTCCGCGGCGGTGGGCTTGGCCGAGCCGATGTCCATCCCCCGGTAGATCTGGACCGAATCGGCGGTGACGACCTCGCCGCCCAGGCGCAGCGCAACCTCCACGGCAAGGTCGGACTTGCCCCCGGCGGTGGGGCCGATGATGACGGGGAAGCGCGGCACGTCGGGACTCTAAGGCACGCAAGAATCCGGCGTGGCAAGAAAGGATGGATCAGCGGGTGCACGCGGCAGAGGGGCTAACGCCTCCGTAAAGCCCCCCGCCGCGGATGGCCCGCCCCGCGTCTGGAAACCCTCGAAACAGCAGCTCGCCGCCGCCTACGGAAAGACGCTCGCGAGCGTCATCGGGCCCGGGCTCGATGTCCTGTTCTTCGGCATCAACCCGAGCCTCTACTCCGCGGCGGTGGGGCACCACTTTGCGCGGCCGGGGAACCGCTTCTGGCCGGCGCTCCACCGGGCGGGGTTCACCGACCGCCTCCTCTCGCCCTTCGAGGACCACCTCCTGCTCGCGTACGGGTGCGGCGTGAGCAATGTCGTTCCGGAGGCCACCGCCGCGGCCAGCGAGGTGCCCCGGGAGGCGTACGCGGCGGGCGGGCGGAGGTTGCTCCGGATGTTGGAGGAGCACCGCCCGCGGTTTGTCGCGGTGCTGGGCGTCGGGGCGTACGAGGCGGCTTTCGAACGCAGGGGCGTGAAGGTGGGGCCGCAGGAGGAGCGGCTGGGCCCGAGCACGCTGTGGGTACTCCCGAACCCGAGCGGGCTCAACGCCAACTACCAGTTGCCGCGCCTCGTTGGGCTGTTCAGCGAACTGCGCGCCGCGATCGCGCGGGCTACGGACAGCCGGCGGCGAACTGCTGGAGGAAGCAGGTGAAGTCGGCGACGTTCAGGACCGGGGCATTGGTGCTGCCGTCGCAGTTGGCGTAGAGGCGTCCCGTGGCGAACTCCTGGAGGAAGCAGGTGAAGTCCGCCACGTTCAGGACGGGCGGCGTCGTGCTGCGGTCGCAGTTGGCGTAGCAGGAGCCGATCCGGATCTCCGCCGGCCCCCAGCCGCCATCCACGTAATCCACGGCGAAGGCGGCGGGCGGAACCGGCTGCGCCACATCGGCGTCGAAGCCGAGCAGGCTGGGCGTGTGGTCGGGTACGGAATCGCCGCCCGTCCGGAGCGGATTGGCGGCATCCGTCGTGAAGGCGCCGCCCGTCCCGCCGAGCCACAGCGTGACCAGGTCGAGCAGGGCGAAGCGGTACACATCGCCGGCGGCCGCACCCGAGAGGTGAATGTCCACCGTGAACACCGGGGCGATCGGGATGGTGTGAATGGGGGCCAAGGCCGTAGCGCCCAGTTCGATGTACTGCACCTCCGGGCCTGGGAAGCCGGGCTGCATGGCTGGGAACGTCCATCCGGTGTTGGCGGGATTGACCGGCATTCCCGCGTGCCCCGTCAGACCCGTCACCATGCCCTGGGACCCTCCCGGGATGTGCCCAAAGGAGATGCCGCGGTCGAGACCGCCGAGAAAGCCGAGCGAAAGGACCAGGTTGCCGCCGCTGGGGTCCCAGATATAAACGCCGACACCGGGGATGGTCGTCGTGCCCGGCGGGGCGTGGGCCACGGCCTGGAAGCCGGGGCGGGAGGGGTCCATATCGACCCAGACGAGGACGGGCTGCTGGGCCGCGGCCGCGGCGGCTCCGGCCAGGATCCCGAGAACGGGGCAGATCCGTTGCATAGCCACCTCCGCCCTTAGCGTACCTCGGGGGCGGGGCATCGCAAAGGAAATCGGTGTCCGGTTTCGGGCTCGGGTTTTGCGGGCGGCCGGACCGATAGTGAGAGGCGGTGGACTCTGAACGCTCGCCCATCTCGTACCTCGACCCCGGCTGGCTTTACATGCTGGGGGGGCTGGGGCTGCTGGCGGCCACGGTGCTGATCCCGGCGGTGGATGAGCTCGGGGAGGTCCAGCTCCAGCGAGACCGGGCCTTGGCCATCGAGCGGCACCAGCTCCAGCGGGTGGCCCATTACCAGGAGTACCTGGGGGCACTCGAGCGTGAGGAGCCCTCGCTGGTCCTGGCGCTGGCGGCGAGCCAGCTCAACCAGATCCCGGTGAACCGCTCGCTGGTCCTTGAGGCGCCCGATGGCCGCAGCACCACGCGGGCGACGGCGGCGATCTTCGCGGCCCTGGAGCCGGGTGAGCTGAGGCTGCCGGAGCGGTCGCGCCCGGCCTCGATCCTGCAGCGGTGGACGACCGGAGAACGTTCGCGGACGTGGCTGATCGCGGGCGGGGCGGTGTGCCTGCTGCTGGGGCTGCTCCCGCGTTCGCGCGGGTGAGCGACGCAAGGGCCCATGGTTGCGGGGGTTAGGGACGGGGCGGGAATTGTGCGCACAATTCAGGCGTTCCGACGCGGGAAGTTGGCTCATGGTGGGCCTCTCACCGCCCGATTGGAGGCTTGCTGACTTCAAGATGGCTGGGTCTATCATCCCGCGCGGGACGGGTAGAGGCCCTCCCACCGGGTTCATGAACGCTGTGACGGGGCATCCTTCGATGGCGAGCGCCAATATCCAGTACCAACGCACCCGGGAAATGACGATCGACGAGCTGCTGCTCGAGAACCGGATCGTCTTCCTGGTCGGTGAGATCAATCATGCGTCGGCCGCCCGGGCCATGATGCAGATGCTGTACCTCGAGAACCAGAAGCGGGGGCAGGACATCAACTTCTACATCAACTCCCCCGGGGGGATCGTGGACGACACCCTGGCGGTGTACGACACGATGCGGTTCATGAGCAGCCCGGTGAGCACGTTCTGCATCGGGCGGGCGTACTCGGGGGCGGCGGTGCTGCTGGCGGCGGGGGAGAAGTCCCGGCGCTTCATCCTGCCGCACGCCAAGGTCATGATCCACCAGCCCTTCGGGGGCGTGGGCGGGCAGGCCGAGGACATCCGCATCCAGGCCGAGCAGATCATCAAGAGCAAGACCGAGCTGATCAGCATCCTGTCGCGGCACACCGGGCAGCCGCTGGATCAGATCAAGAAGGATTCCGAGCGCGACAAGTACTTCACGGCCGAGGAGGCCAAGGCCTACGGCCTCGTGGACGAGGTGCTCGTCGCGCCGCCCAAGGACCTGGTCAAGAAGTTCTCGTAAGCAGCCCCCAGCAGTGGTGGGGAGGGCCCGTGAGCCCGGGCGACGGGCCGAGCGGGCCGCCCACCAGATAAGGAACGATTCGATGTCGGGTTACCTTGTTCCGATCGTGATCGAGAAGTCCGGACGCGGCGAGCGGGCGTACGACATCTACTCGCGGCTGCTGAAGGACCGCATCATCTTCATCGGCGGGCCGATCATGGACGACATCGCCAACCTGGTGATCGCCCAGCTCCTGTTCCTCGCCAACGAGGACCCCAAGGCCGACATCCACCTCTACGTGAACTCCCCCGGCGGCTCGGTCTCCTCCGGCCTGGCCATGATCGACACGATGAACTTCGTGCAGCCCGACGTCGCCACCTACATCATCGGGCAGGCCGCCTCGATGGGCAGCCTCATCGCCTGCAACGGGGCCAAGGGCAAGCGCTTCGCCCTGACCAACAGCCGCAACCTCGTCCACCAGCCGCTGCTCTCGGGCGTCATGGAGGGCCAGGCCACCGACCTCGAGATCGAGGCCCGCGAGATGCTGCGGATCCGCGAGCGGCTGTACAAGATCTACTCGGAGAAGACCGGCCAGCCCTACGAGAAGATCGAGGCCGATGCCGACCGCAACAAGTGGCTCGACGAGCAGGAGATGCTGGAGTACGGCCTCATCGACAAGGTCCTCACCCGCATGCCCCTGACCGACCGCCGCCCGCAGCCGGACGACGAGTAAGCCCCAGGCCGCTCCCGGCCGCCCCGCCGCCCGCGTCCCGGTAGACTGCCGACCCGTGGGGTCCGACGCCCGGGCCGCCGATCGGGAGCCGCCGCATGTTGAAGTACCGGAACGCCCTGAGTCTCACCCTGCTCGCCTCGACCGGCCTCGGGCTGGTCGGGTGCGCCGAGCCGCGCTACAACCTCGACGTCCGCAACATGACGGGCGAGGTCGTGAACCTCGACCTCGTCGCCGAGAACAACCGGATCAACGGCGGCAACCCGCGCGTTGTCGCCAACAGCCGCGTCGCCCCGGGGAGCAACATCTCCATGTTCACCGAGGGCAAGCGCGGCGACCGCGCCTTCCTCGAGGCCCGCGTGGATGGCGATGCCGAGGGGCAGCCGGCGACGCTCGACCTCACCAGCGGCCTCAGCTCCATCGACATCATCGGGATGCCCGCGGGCTCCAAGACGCGGGTCCGCCTCCGCGAAGTGGTCCGCGAGTAGAGCCGTGGCGGACTACGCCCGCCTGCGCCCGAGCGTGTTCGTCTCCGCGCGGGCCGCGGCGCTGTACCTGGCGGGGATGAACCCGCGTTGGGCTGTGGTCCCCGTGTGCCTGCTCTGGTCGGCGATCGCGTTTCTGGGCGGGTTCGTCCTCGGCGGGCTGCCGCTGGCGGCCCTCACCGGGATGATCATGCAGACTGATGAGCCGAGCGCCGGGCCCACGCTGGTGGTCGCGGGGGCGATCGCCGCGGCCGTCTTCGAGACGCTCCGTCGCCGGATGTCGAGATCACCCCCGGACGTGCAGACGCGGGCCATGCTGCTCGTGCCGATCGCAACCGCGCTGCCGCTCCTGATGATGGCCGTGTTTGTTCCGGTGGTGTCCTGTATCGAGGTCCCGGTGGACGATCTGTGGGGGCTCCCCTGCGTGGCGCTGCTCGCCGCGGGCCTGTGGGTCCCCGGGTTTGTGATCCTCGGCGACCGCTTCGCCGTGCGGCACGCCCAGGGCCGATGCATGGCGTGCGGCTATGACCTCTCGGGGCTGCCGGAACGCCGCTGCCCCGAGTGCGGGGCGGCGGAGCCCCGGGGCTGATCCGGGCGGCGGTTCGGGACGTAAAGCGACCATGCCGAAGTACCAGGGGATCACGCCGCGGGCCTTCGTCTCCCCGCGGGCGGCGGTCAAGTACATCGTCCGCATGGACCCGCGGGCCGCAGCGCTACCGCTGGCGGTGCTGGTTGGAGCGCTCGGCATGCTGGCGGGCACGACCCTCGTCGGCCTGCCGATCGGGTACGCGATCTCGTGGCTTGGAGAATCGCCCGACTACCTGTGGGCGGTTCCCGCCGCGGGCTTGTTGGCGGCCGTGTCGGGTTTCACCGCGGCGCTGCGGCACTTCCGTCGCCGTTCGCCATCGCTGCACGCCCGAGCGGCCGTCCTGGTTCTCCTGGGCGTGGCGGGACCGGTCACCGTGGCCAGCCTGCTCTTTGTGGCGTGCCTGTTCTGGAGGGGCTGGGCGAGCCCGCTGGCGCTCATCGCGAGTATCGCCCTCGGCCTCATGTGGTGGCCGGCGTTCGTGATCGTCTGCGAGAGGCGGCTCTACCGGGCGGGCTACGACCCCCGCGCCTTCTGTGCCGCCTGCGGCTATTCGCTGGTCGGCCTGCCCGAGCCCCGCTGCCCCGAGTGCGGCCTCGAAGCCCCGCCGGCCTGATCTATACTTGGGGCCTATGGAACGCACCTACCAGCCCGGCCAGCGCGTCCGCATCACCCAGCAGGTGCCGCGGCAGTCCAAGACCATCGTGAGCTCCACCGATGGCACCATCGTCCGCTTCTACCAGGGCAAGACCGGCTCGTGGTTCGCCCACAGCAAGGACCACAAGCTCTGGCTCGACCGGCTGGAGATCCAGAAGGCAAACGGCGAGATGGCGATCATCAACCTGGACCAATACACCAGCGTTGAAGTGCTGGACGCCGACGCCGCCAGCGTGGGCTGAATACCGCGGGCATTCCTGGCCCGTACCTTCTTTTTGCCCCCACCGGCAAACCCGCGGCCGCGGCTCCCAATAATCTGAAATGGTGTGGGATTCCGATTTCGCCGCGCGGGCGGCACGCTCCCGGGCTCGGGCCGAGCGGCTCTACCTCTTCGTGCGCCGCCGGCCGAGTTGGCTGACGCGCCTGGCCGTCGGGGCCGGCGCGCTCGTGCTCGCGGCGATCACTCTCCTGATCATCGTGCCGGCCATCCTCGTGATGGCGCTGGTCTTCGTCGGCGGCGCCGCCGTGCTGGCCGGCGTCATGGCCCTCCGCGGCCGCCTCAGCCGCGGCCCCGGGGCCCTGAGGGTGCGGGATGGACGCGAGAACGTGCGGGTGATCGGGCGGGGATAGCGGGGACCGAAATCAAACCGCGACTGGCCGTTGGGTGCTCAACCTGATCCCCCGCCGGTATCTTTCAATGCTCTGCTGAAGCGCGATGGCGACCTGCGTGTTCGATGACACGGCAGAACAGACCCGTGCCAAGTCTTCAGCCGAATGCGAAGCGAGAACAGTCATCACGAATGCGTTGGCGAAGGACGGAGTCATCCGCTCAACTCGCGAAAGATCGATCTCGACCGAACACCTTATCTGCAGGCAACGAGATACCTCGTCAGCTAGCGTCTGCCCCTCGCTGGCCGAGTTCAGCACTCCACTCAGTTGGATAACCCGTTGCATAGCCAACCATCCTTCCGCCCACATAATGGCATACGTCGGCAGGTAGGGCAAGGATCATGCTGTGAAAAACCGCACATTCACCAAACAACCCCGAAATCGACTGTGAAATCGGCGAGATATCGGGCTTGAGCCTGCCGCAAACGCGACCATCCCGTAACCGCTCAAGATGGCCATCTCGGCCCGCCCCGAATCGCAGTACGCCCGGAGCTCGCTCAGACCGACCCCACTGTTCGGCTCCCCCCAGACGTTTGCGCCAACGGTGCCGGTCACCCCTTCGACCGTCGCATACTCGATCGCTCGCGCATCGGTTCCTTGTCGCGGGACAGCGGGGTTCTTCTTGAGGTGGATCGGGATGGACTGGCCGAGGTCCACGATCGCGAGTTCAACAACTCCCCGTTTGGGAAATCCTTGTCCGCAAACAATGCATCCAATCGGTGACCGCGCGTGCGTCAAAGCGTTCAAGACGATTTCGTCCAAGTGAGTGGCGAGAGTTGGTGCCACCCCAGCGGAAAGGTTCATCTGCGAGGTCAGGACCCCGATCGCGCGATCAGCAAAGTCGCCTGGCTTGGAATCCAGGCGCTCGATAACGATGTTGCTGCCGCGAGCTGGCTCCGGGGCGATAAGGCCTGGCGTTTGAAAGGCCTTGAAAAACCCCATCCGCGAAAGATGTCTGCGGCACTCCGCATCCACAGGTGGGATCACGGTCAGCCGGCGTTCTGTGCGTTCGCCTAAAGCGTACAGGCAAGCTAATCCGCAAGGTCTGACCAGCCGCACCCCCGACATATCGATCGTGTCCTCGGCATCGAGCGAGTGTGTCGCAGTTGCATGAAGAATCTCCCAACACACGGAGCCTTCGACGAAGTTGCCGGCATCGGTGTCACAGATGCGAAGGGTCTTAGGCATGCCGCTGTCCCTGCTCGATCCATCGTTTCTGCTGCTTTACCAAGCCAAACGCACTCCATCACACCCCCGCCTCCTCCATCGCCTCCGGCTCGGCCTCGGGCTCCGCATCCGCGCTCGTTGCGGCGCCCGCGTTGGGCATCAGCGCCTCCACCGTCGGCGCGCCCGGGAGCGGCTTGCCCTTGGGGTCCGTCAGGGCCCGGCCGTCCATCGTGCGGATGATCGGCACCGGGTTGGCCTTGTCGTGCGCCTCCAGCTCCGCCTCCAGGGCCTTGCGCTTGTCTTCCGGCACCTCGGCCCACTTGCCGCGGCCGCGGCACTTGGGGAAGCGCGAGCAGCCCAGCCACGGCCCGCGGGCGCCGGTGCGGAGGTTGAGCGGGGACGAGCAGGTCGGGCAGGGGAGGTCGGTGACGAACGCGGGCGGCGAAGGGGCCACGACGTGGCCGGTGCGGTCGAGGTTCAGGATGCCCGAGCAGGGGTTCTTCTTGTCCCCGTAGCGGGCGCAGCCCAGGAAGGGGCCGAAGCGCCCGGTGCGCTTGTTCATGGCGCCGCCGCACTTGGGGCAGGCGATGTTCACGAGCTCTGCGGCCGGGCGGGGCTTCCCCTCGCGGTCGACGGGCGAGGCCCAGTTGCAGTCGGGGTAGCGGGAGCAGGAGAGGAAGCGGCCGCTCTTGCCGAAGCGGTACACGGTGGGGGCGCCGCACTCCGCGCACTTGTACTCCGCGGGCGCGGGGGTCGTCTCCGCCTTGGCGTGCGACATCGTCTCGTGGGCGTGCTCCAGGTCCTGCATAAAGGGGCCATAGAACTTCTGGAGCATCTGGATCCAGTCGAGGTGGTCCTCCTCGATCTTGTCGAGCTGGGTCTCCATCTCGCGTGTGTAGCCGACATCCATGATGTGCGGGAAGCCCTCGACGAGCTTGTCGGTCACCACCTCGCCCAGGTCGGTGGCGAAGAAGCGGCGGTCCTGCTGCTCGACGTAGTTGCGGTCCTGGATGGTCTGGATGATGGAGGCGTAGGTGGAGGGGCGGCCGATCCCTTCGCTCTCGAGCATCTTGATGAGACTCGCCTCGCTGTAGCGCGCCGGGGGGCTGGTGAACTTCTGCTGGACATCCAGGGCGAAGAGGTGCATCGGCTGCCGCTCGCGGAGCGGGGGGAGCGTCTGCTCGTCGCTGGCGATCGGCACGCCGGTGACCCTGTAGAAGCCGTCGAAGACGAGCGTGCGGCCGCTGGCCCGGAACGTGACCGGCCGCGCGGCATCCCGCCCGCCCCGGATCAGCACCGAGGTGCTGTCCCACTGCGCGGGCGTCATCTGGCAGGCGATGAAGCGCTCCCAGATCAGCGTGTAGAGGCGGAGCTGGTCCGGGCTCAGGGCGTTCTTGACGCGCTGCGGCGGGTAGTCGAGCGAGGTCGGCCGGACCGCCTCGTGCGCCTCCTGCGCCGCCTTGTTGGAGCTGGAGAAGAAGTTGGGCTTCTCTGGCAGGTACTTCTCGCCGTACACCCGCCCGATGTAGTGGCGGGCCATGCTCAGGGCCTCGCCCGAGAGGTGCGTCGAGTCCGTACGCATGTAGGTGATCAGGCCGACGGGCCCCTCGCCGGGGATGTCCACGCCCTCGTAGAGCTGCTGCGCTGCGCGCATCGTCCGCTGGGCGCCGAAGCCCAGCCGCGAGCTGGCCGCCTGCTGGAGCGTCGAGGTGATGAACGGCGGCGCCGGGCGGCTGGTCGTCCGCTTGGTCTCGATCGAGACGATCTGGTACGGCGTCTTCGGATCGACGGCGCCGCTGATTGTGCGGAGGTGCCGCGCCGGTCCCCTGCCCTTGGGGTCCTCCTCGACGTGCGTCTCCAGGTTCGTCAGCCCCGCGAGCTGCGCCACGCGGGAGACCTGGGGCGTGAGGTCCGAGACGCCCGCATTCGAAGCCTTCGCCCCCGAGCCGCGCGCCTCGAACTTCTCGCCCGCGACATCCACGAGCTCGGCCTTGATCGACGTGTTCCGGGTGAGCCACTCGTTCTGGCTCTTGAGGGTCGGCGCGTTTCCCTTCTCGTCGCGCGCCTCCATGAAGGCCGACCACGCCGGCCCCAGCCGGGCCGCATCCGCCTCCGAGAGCGAGAAGTTGCCGTGGATCTGCCAGTACTCGTCCGGGATGAAGCCGCGGATCTCCCGCTCGCGCTCGACCACCAGCCGGACCGCGACCGATTGCACGCGCCCCGCCGAGAGCCCCCGGGCCACCTTCTTCCAGAGCAGCGGCGACACCTGGTACCCCACGATCCGGTCCAGGATCCGCCGCGCCTGCTGGGCGTTCACGCGTTCCTCGTCGATCGCGTGCGGCCGCGAGAAGGCCTTCTCGATCTCCCCCTTCGTGATCGCCGCGAAGATCACGCGCTTGGCCTCGCGGCTGGGGATCCCCAGCTCCTGCGCGAGGTGCCAGGCGATGGCCTCCCCCTCGCGGTCAAGGTCCGTCGCGAACCACACATCCTTGCCGGTGGACAGCGACTCCTTCGCCGCCCGCTTCAGGTCGCTGACGACCTTGTCCTTGCCCGCGAGCACCTCGTACGTCGGCTTGAACTGCCGCTCGAGGTCCACGCCCGGCACCGGGCTCTTCACGCCCTTGGGGTTCTTGCTCGGCAGGTCGCGGACGTGCCCCACGGACGCCAGCACGATGTACTCCGGGCCCAGGTACTTGTTGATCGTCTTGGCCTTCGAGGGCGACTCGACGATCACCAGGTGACGGTTCTTGGCCGCCCCCGCCGTGTACGAGGTGCCGCGGCTGATGCGCCCACCCCGGCCCCCGCCCGCGGCCGCCCCGGCCTTGGCCTTCCCGCCGGCCGCGCGGCCCTTAGCCCGTCCCTCGCCCGCAGGACCCGATTTTTTGGTGGCTCTCTTGGCCATAGTGCTTCGTATGCCTCCGAGCCCTGAGGGCCCCAGACCCCGCGTACAGCCTTGATACTCGGTATCCGTTAGTATATGCCCGAGCGGCGTGCGGCCCACGACGTAAGGTAAAGGTGTCGCGATTGTCAAGGCGCGGCCGCGCCGAGCCGGCGTTTCGCCCGTGCGGGGCGGTGTACGCCCGGTGGCCCGGCCCAGTTACGGCCGCCCGCTGCCCCCACCTGGAGGGCTCCGTCCCGCCCGTCTTGACCCAGTCACCGGCCCCACTACGATCACCTTCCCAACCGCCCGGCGAGAAATCGACGTGCGGCCACATCCCGGGGGCGTAGCTCAGTTTTGGTAGAGCGCTTCCATGGCATGGAAGAGGTCGTGAGTTCGAGTCTCATCGCCTCCACTTCCCGGATAAACGCCGCAAATCCAAGGGTTTGCGGCGTTTTTGTTTCCCCACAGGTCGCCCGGCAAATGTTTTCATGTGGCCCCGCACTCCCAAGCACCGGCACCCCCCCGAGCTTGCCGCCCGAGTCGCCGAATTGCTCGATTCCCGCTGCGCTGCCCTCCCCGGCTGCATCGCCGATGTCGTCATCCTCGTCGGCCTCCCCGGCGGGAATGAGGTCCTCCGCTGCTTCGCCGGAGCCGGTCGATCCGCGGCCGCGGATGAGCACGCACCCTTCCAGGTGATGTCCATCTCCAAGCCGGTCGCGGCGTTCGGCGCGCTGCGGCTCGCGCACCTGGGGGTGATCGACCTCGATGCCCCCGTCGTCGATCTCCTCAGGACGTGGACATTCCCGCCCGACCGGACCGGCGGCTTCGACCCCCGGGGCATCACCGTCCGCCGGATCCTCTGCCATGCCGCCGGCCTGAACATCCACGGGTACGACTGGGCGCCCTTGGGCGACCTCCCCTCCGCTTCGCAGTTGCTCGATGGTCTCGGCGATCCCAATAACGCGCTCCGGATCATCGCCGAGCCCGGCGCGAGAGCCCTGTACTCCGGCGGCGGCTACACGCTGCTTCAGCAGATCATCGAAGATGTCACCGGCCGCGGCTACGCCGACGTCATGCGCGACACCGTGCTGGCTCCGCTGGGGATGACCCGCAGCACCTTTGACGCGTCCGATCCTCTGGTCGCCGGGGCCGCGATGCGCCACGACGCCGAAGGACAACCGCTCCCCCCGGCGCGGATCGCGGCGCTCGCCTGCTCGGGGCTCTACAGCACCTCCCGCGACCTCACCCGCTTCCTCCGGGCCGTCCACGATGCACGGGAGAACTCCGGCGCCGGCCTCATCCCGCCGGAGGCCGCCGCCGCTATGCAAAGCACTCAGACGCTCGACGCCCACGGCCGCGGCTGGTCGCTGGGCTTCTACATGCTGAGCTACGACCGCGGCGACATCTTCCATCACGGCGGGCTGAAGCAGGGCTGGTGGAGCCAGATCGACGGCGTCGCCGGCCGCGGCCAAACGATCGTCACGCTCACCAGCGGCGACTCCTCGGAGGTGCACATCAAGCCGATCATCGCCGACCTTCGGCAACTCCTCCTGGAGGGCTGAGTCGCCGGTGGCCGGCGGGGATCACCCCAGCACTGAGTCCTGATCACACGCGGCCTCGATCTCGCTCCCCGCCCGGGTGGATGGCTGCCGAAGCGCGCGAGGCCGGACCGGGGCCCCCGACGGCGCGAGGGTGAACCGGAACGTGCTTCCACGTTCGCCCTGGTTGTTCTCCACCCAGATGCGCCCGCCGTGCCGCTCGACGATGCGCCTGACCAGGGCGAGGCCCGCGCCCGTTCCCCCCCCGTACTGGTCGCGCTGGTGCAGGCGGCGGAACATGCGGAACACGGTCTCCTGGAAGCGCTCGGGGATACCGATGCCGTTGTCCCTCACGTAGAAGCTCGGGGGCCCGTGCCCGGGCTCCTCGATGCAGCCGATCTCCACCCGCTTCTGGGCGCTGTCGTTGTACTTGACCGCGTTGGCGATCAGGTTTGTGAACACCTGCCCCACCCGCACGCGATCGCAGGTGGTCGCCGGCAGCTTGCCGACGATCGTCGCCGTCGCGCGGTGCTCCTCCAGCCACGGGCGCATGGTCTCGATCACGTCGCGCACCGCCGCGTCCAGGTCCGTCGCCTCGACGGTCAGCTCGCTGCGCCCGGCGCGGGAGTAGTCCAGCAGCGAATCCAGCAGCTGGTACATGCGCCCGGTCAGCCGCTGCACCGTGCGCAGCCGCTCCTTGCCCCGGTCGCTGAGGTTCGCCGCCTCGTCCTCCAGAAGGAACTGCGCGTAGTTGCTGATGCCGCGCAGCGGCTCCTTCAGGTCGTGGCTGGCGACGTAGGCGAAATCCTGCAGCTCCGCGTTCGAGAGCGAGAGCTCCTCGGACCGCCGCGCCAGCGAGCGCTCGGCATCCTCCAGCTCCGCCATGTGCCGGCAGATCTGG
>JAEYVB010000189.1 GCA_023429345.1 Planctomycetota bacterium | reverse complement strand
GTCCGAAAGTCAGCGCGGTCGGCGCCGACAATCCGCCGGCCGCCGCCTCCACGAAGTCCCCGACATACGCCCCCGTCGCCAGGTCGTATTCCTTTACCGAGTCCGTCCCCCGCGACGCGACTAGCAGCGTCCCCCGGGCGGTGCGGACCATCCCCGTCGGGTACACCAGCCCGCCCTCGCCCGGCGCCACCAGGGCCCCCGCCGGCACACCCAGCCGGTCGAACTCCAGCACCGAGTTCCCGGCCCCGCTCGACACCAGCACCCGCCGGTCCGGCGTGATGATCAGGTCCTGCCCGTCCGCCGCGGCCCCCGGCGCACCCGCCCGCATCAGCACGCCGGTGATCGAGTGGTACTCGCGGATGGCGCCCTCGGTGTGCCCGATCACCCACACATCGTTCGCGCCCTCGAGCTCCACGAGGTCCGGCACGCCGTCCCCGTCGCAGTCCTGCGTCACGTCCAGCACGCGGTCGCGGTCCTTGTCCAGCGGCATCGCCGCCATGATCTCGTTGTAGTCCGAGATCAGGTTCCCGTTGCGGTCCTCGTCGCACTCGTCGGGGACGCCGTCCCCGTGCAGGTCCAAACTCGTTCCGAGCAGGATGTCCCGGTCGTCCGGCACGTTGTTCCCGTTGCAGTCCGGCTCGCACTCGTCCGGGATCCCGTTGGTGTTGAGGTCCAGGCTCGCCCCCCCCGCGATGTCGATGCTGTCCAGGATCTGGTTGTGGTTGCAGTCCTCGCACTCGTCCGGGATGCCGTTGCTGTTCAGGTCCTGGCTCGCCCCGCCCGAGATGTCCAGCGCGTCCGACACGCCGTTCTGGTTGCAGTCAAAGACCACGCAGTTGCGGTTGTACGTGTACCCCTTCATCGCGTTGCGCGTGAGCACGTGGAAGATCATGTCGATGTTCGCCATGCCGCCGCTCACCGTCTGGTTGCAGTAGCTCATGATCGAGCCCCGCTGCGGCGTCGCCGTCACCAGGTTGCAGTTGTCGATCCCGAACGTGTCCGTGTGGTGCGTGCCGCAGTTGTGCCCCAGCTCGTGCGCCGCCACCAGCGGGTCGTAGTTCAGCACGCTCGCGCTCTCGGGGTCCGCGAAGTACCCCACCGCGTTCCCGCAGAACCCGTACGCGCTGCTGTTGCAGATCGCGTTCAGGTACGCCACGCCTCCCGGCAGATTGCCCCGCCCGCTGTACATCTGCGCCACATCCCGCGGCGTCCCCTGCATGAAGTTCTGCCAGTAGCTCCGGAACGACTCCAGCCCCGGGTTGAACGGCTCGTTGGGCTGCGGCCAGACCCGCACGAACGTCAGGTCCACGCGGACGTTGATCTCCCGCATGAAGATGTCGCTCACCGCCCCGTACAGCTCCAGCAGGTACGCGTTGGTCGCGTTCTCGTCGTCAAACAACCGGTAGAACTCGTGGTCGGTCTCGACCGCCAGCTGCAGCTGCCGCAGCCCCCGCACCGGGTCGGCATCCCCGCCGCCCCCGCCCCCCGGCTCCCCGGGATCGATCGCCGTGCAGTACGGCACCGGGTTCTTCCCGCCCGCCGTTGCCCGGAACACCGCCAGCTCCCCCTCCGGCAGCAGGCCCCCGCCCGCCGCGCGCGACGAGACGCCGTACAACCCCGCCCCGCCCCCGAGGTCGATCCACCCGTTGCTCACCCACGGAGACAGCCCGAGGTACACGCGCGACCGCGGCATGCCCTTCACCCGCCCGCGCAGCAGCAGCACCCGCCCCGGATCAAACGCCGACACCTCATCCATCAATCTCCCGCCCGTCACGAACCGCACCCCCGGGTCCGTCACCCAGAAGCGCTCGACCTCCAGGTCCACCCGGAGCGAAGGCGCGAGCGGAAAGCCCTCGATCACCGCCCCGCCGGTCTGCCCCAGCCGCTCGGTCAGCCCCGCGTGGTCGTACCCCACCATCCCGATACCCGCCCGAGGCGCCCGCGCCTCGAACGCCGCGCCGATGCCGCGCAGCTCCTTCGGCTGGGCCGCCGCCCCCGCCGGATTGAACACGGGCGCTGCCGGCGCCCGCTGCCCCGCCGCGGCCGCTACAGAACCCCTCCCATCCTGCTCACCAGCCAGGGCCCCGGAGAAACATCCCAGCGCCACCGCCGCCGAAACAAACAGCCGCACGCACCCTTCCATGATCTGTCTCCGCTGCGAGTTTGCGCCTCACCGGTCCGAAGCCCCCGCAGAGTACCGCGAAAGCCCTTGCCGCCAAAGCCTTTACGCTCGGGACCATCCCGCAGGCGCACCACGCGTGTTTCGTCTCCCCCGGCGATGCCCGTGGCCTTCTCCCTTCGCCTGCACCGATCCCCGCCGGGGATACCAGATACCGCACCCGCTTCCGCAAGTTCCCCATCCCCCCGAAGTGCTCCGGTGCGGCCCCGATAAAACTGCATTCGGTCCTTGTTTTTTCGAAAAACCATTGACAGGCATCTTCCCCGCCGGTAGTTTCCCCATCGAGCAAAGTCTTGGTTCCCGCGCGGTCTCCCGCGCTCGCCCGGTCCCGCGGGGGTCCGGTTCAGAGGTTCTTCCGCAGGTCGGTTGGCACGAAGCTCTCGGGCGGTGAGGCCCCGAGAGCCGGTGTTCTTACGTGCCCACCCGACCTTCCCCATCCGTGCCGCGGCCTCTGCCGTGGTTGAACGCCTCCAGGAGTGAGACAATGAAGAAGACGATGATCGCGATGATGGTTCTCTGCGGCGCTGCCACGGGCGCTAGCGCCCAGATCGCCCCCCAGGGCGACGCCACCGACGGCCTCCCCCACGTGGGCGCGGTCGACGGCACCAACGGCGTCTCCAGTGTCGCCACCTGGTCCTTCTGGACCTTCAGCGCCAACGCCGGCGACAACATCAACATCGAGGTCAACCGGCTGGTCTCGGCCCTCGACCCGGTCTCCTCCGTCGTCTTCGGCGATGCGACCGGCACCCCCTTCGCATCCGTGACCGGCACCTCGATCTTCGATTGGTCCGGGCCCGGTCTTTCCACGGTCATCGCCTTCGGCGATGACGACGATCCGGCCAACGTTCCCGGCGGCCCCTGGGGCGACCCCAACTACGGCTTCGTCGCCGGCAGCACCGGCGTCTACACCGTCGCCGTCGCCTCCTACGCCAGCGCGACGCCCGGCCCCCACGCCTTCGAGATCATCGTGACCGGCTCCACCGTGCCGACCCCCGGCGCGCTGGGCCTCCTGGCCATGGGCGGCCTCGTCGCCGCCCGTCGCCGCCGCTGAGCCTCCGCTCAGAATCCTGATTCCTCGCAGAGGAAGGGCCACCGCCCTTCCTCTGTTTTTTCCCCCGCCCGGGACGCGTGCGCCGCACCGCGCCATGTGGCCGCGCCCCGCCCCACCGGCCCTATAGTCCGACAAAGCCCAAAACCCGCGGAGTTCTCCATGGCCGCCACGCCCCCGCTCGATGTCCGCTCCCTCCTCGGCCAGCAGGCCGCCAGCCTCCTGTCGCACGAGTCCCGCACCGTCTCCCGCGCGGCCCTCCACCTCCCCGGCCCCGACTTCGTCGACCGCGTCCTCCTCCACTCCGACCGCCCCGTCGCCGTCCTCCGCAACTTCCAGACGCTCCTCAACACCGGCCGCCTCGCCGGCACCGGCTACGTCTCCATCCTCCCCGTCGACCAGGGCGTGGAGCACTCCGCCGGCGCCAGCTTCGCCCCCGAGCCCGCCTACTTCGACCCCGAGAACATCTGCAAGCTCGCCCTCGAGGGCGGCTGCAACGCCGTCGCCAGCACCTTCGGCGTCCTGGGCATGGTCGCCCGCAAGTACGCCCACAAGATCCCCTTCCTCGTCAAGTTCAACCACAACGAGATCCTCTCCTACCCCAACACCTTCGACCAGACCCTCTACGGCTCCGTCCGCCAGGCCTACGAGATGGGTGCCATCGCCGTCGGCGCCACCATCTACTTCGGCAGCGAGGAGTCCCGCCGCCAGATCCAGGAAGTCGCCGAGATGTTCGAGGAGGCCCACTCCCTCGGCATGGTCACCGTGCTCTGGTGCTACACCCGCAACAACGCCTTCAAGATCAAGGGCGAGGGCGGCAAGTCCACCGACTACCACGCCTCCGCCGACCTCACCGGCCAGGCCAACCACCTCGGCGCCACCATCCAGGCCGACATCATCAAGCAGAAGCTCCCCACCAACAACGGCGGCTACGCCGCCCTCAACTCCGGCTCCTCCTCCTACGGCAAGTGGGACAAGCGCGTCTACACCACCCTCTCCGGCTCCGACGAGTCCGGCAAGGGCGGCCACCCCATCGACCTCTGCCGCTACCAGGTCATCAACAACTACATGGGCCGCGTCCCCCTCATCAACTCCGGCGGCGAATCCAAGGGCGAGTCCGACACCGCCGACGCCGTCGCCACCGCCGTCATCAACAAGCGCGCCGGCGGTATGGGCCTCATCAGCGGCCGCAAGGCCTTCCAGCGCCCCATGAAAGACGGCGTCAAGCTCCTCAACGCCATCCAGGACGTCTACCTCGACAAGAGCATCACCGTCGCCTGACAGTCCGGACCGGATCAGCGGCGGCCACCCCGCAGTCAGATTCCCCCGAGCTTTCACCTCATCCAATTACAATGGGGCAACGCCCGACGCGGCAATCGCCGGCGCGCAAGGAGTCACCCCATGAAGCTCGCCGTCGCCGCCGTCCTCACCCTTACCGGCGCTGCCGACGCCGCGACTATCTACATGGTCTCCAGCGGCGATCCCATCACCGACCAGGCCGCCTTCAATGCGCTCACCAGCCGCGGCCACAGCGTCGCCATCGGCGTGCAGTACCCGTTCTTTGACGGCACCCAGGGGCTCGCCGGCTTCGACTCGGTCTACCTTCAGTCAAACGCGAACTGGGGATCCGGCCTGATGCCCGCCACCGGTCAACAGGCGCTGATCGACTTTGTCGATACCGGCGGCCGCCTCGTCACCTCCGAGTGGGTCGTGTACTACTCCACCCCCGTCACCGGACCCTTCGGGTGGCTCGCGCCCATCCTCCCCCTCGAACAATCCTTCGCCTACGGCACGCTCCCGGGCACCACCTACGCCCAGTCAACCCCCGATCCCCAGATCAACGCGGGACTGCCGCCCTCCTTCGGCTTCCCTCTCCACTACTACACCGGCACCGAAACATTCACCGCCGCCAAACCCGGCGCCATCACCTACTACACGACCGCGAACTTCCCCACCGGCGCCGGCCTCGCCGGCTGGAGCATCGGGCAGGGACAGGTC
>JAEYVB010000123.1 GCA_023429345.1 Planctomycetota bacterium | reverse complement strand
GGTATGGACGGACCGGTACCGGCACTACCCGGTGTACATGGCTCGCGTGGGCGGGGCTCTGGTGGCGGGGACGGAGATGCCGGCGGTTGTCTCGTGCCTGGAGGGCGCGGCGGTTGCACCGGAATCGGTGGACCTGCTGCTCCGGAGCGGCGAGCTGATCGATCGGATGACGCTCGTGCGCGGGGTGGACCTGCTGCCGCCGGCGACGGTGCTCGAGTTCGAGTCGGGGCGGGTGCGCGAGCGGCGGTACTGGCGGATTGTGCACGAGGGCGACACGCGCGTTGGGCTTCGCGAGCACGCGGAGCGGATCGGGGAAGCCCTCCGGACGTCGGTGCGGCGCATCGAGTCGGCGACGGATCGGCTGGGGATCACGCTGAGCGGCGGGCTGGACTCGCGGTTCATCCTCGGGCTGTGCGCCGACCCTTCGCGCGTGCCGAGCTTTACCTGGGGCGAGCCGGGGTGCCGGGATATCGCGTGCGCGGCGGCGTTTGCGCGGCGGGTGGGGTCGCCTCACACGGTGCGGCACTGGGAACCTTCGTCGTTCCCGCCGGTGTGGGGGGAGGGCGCTGCGCTGACGGCGGGGAGCTTCGGCGTCGAGAGCATGTACATGATGCCGTTCATCGGGCTGCTCCGCGCGAACGCCGGCGTGATCCTGAACGGTCTGGCGGGCGATGCCTTCCTGGGCGGGAACTTCCTCAAGCTGTCGTGGATGCGGGAGACGGACCCGGCTCGGCTGGCGCGGACGAGCTGGCGGTGGCGGGTAAGCGAGGAGCAGGATCGGATCGCCGATGGATTGATGGGGCCGCGCCGGGCGGATGGATGCGGGGCGTGGGTGGCGTCGATCACGGGCGAGAAGCGGGAGCGGCCGATCGATCGGCTCAACGACTGGCTGTACGAGAACCGCGTTTTCCGGAACACGAACTCGGGGACGATGCTGCTGCGGAGCGGGGTCGAGTCGCACGCGCCGTTTTTCGATAACGATGTCGCGGACCTGCTCCTGCGGGCGCCGCACGAGCTGAAGCTGAAGCACCGGTTGTACTTGGAGGTCTTGAAGCGGGCGTGCCCGGCGGCGGCCGCGGTGCGCTGGCAGCGGACCGGGATCCCGCCGTCGTGGGGCTTTGCGGCAAACACGGCGGCGATGGCGTTTCACCGCACGGCGCGGGCGGCGGGGAAGCGGGTCGGCGTGGACCCCTTCCCGAAGCTGGCGGTGGCGGACACGGCGGCGTGGTTCCGCGGGCCGTGGAAAGAGGCCGTAGATGGGATCCTGCGGGATGAGCGGACGCTCTCGCGGGGGCTGGTGTCCCCTGACGCGGTTCTGCGGGTGCTGGAGGACCACGGGCGGGGCGAGAATCGGACGAGGCAGCTCGGGGTTCTCATCGCGGTTGAGCTATTCTGTCGGACGGTTCTCGATAAAGCCGGCTCTGTGAGGGGGTCGGAGATGGTCGGGGCCGCCTCGGCATGAGCAAGACGACGCACAGCATGGCTTCGGCGGCGGCGGATGGGCTGGCGGCGGTCCTTCGCGCGGTTGGGCCGCTGGGGCGGGCGTGGATGCGTGTGTACCGGCTTGCATCGCTGCGGGCGCGGGTGGAGGGGCCCGTGCCGGTGACCACGCAGTTCGACGGGGCGGTGCGCACGGCGGGGCGGCCGCGGCTCGAACTCGGGGAGCATTGCCGCCTCGGGGCGGGGGTCTTTTTCGAGACCAACGAGGGCGGGCGGATCAGCCTGGGGGGACGGGTGCGGGTGAACGCGGGGACGGTGCTGGTGTCCTACGCGGGGGTGACGATCGGGGATGAGTGCCTGATCGGGGAGTATGTGAGCATCCGGGATGCGGACCACGGCAGCGACGTGGGGGCGCCGATGCGTTCTCAGCCGCACCGCAGCGCTCCGATCCGCATCGGTCGAGATGTGTGGATCGCGAGGGGCGCGGTGATCCTGAAGGGCGTCACGGTGGGCGACGGCGCGATCGTTGCGGCCAACAGCGTGGTGACGAGGGATGTTCCCTCGATGGCGGTCGTGGGCGGGGTTCCGGCGCGGGTGCTGAAGTATCGCGGCGGGCAGGAAGTGCCGGCGGAGTTTGAACTGGAGCCCGCGCGTGGCTGAAGTAGTGGCGCAATCGGGTGTCCGGGAGCGAGTGCCGCCGGCGCGGGGGGAGGGCCTGCCGGAGGTGGGGACGGTCCTGTACGTGGGGCGGACGCTGCCGAAGCTGTCGGAGACGTTCGTCTACCGGGAGATCTTCGCGCTGCGCGATTGCGGTGTGCGGGTGCTCGCGGCGAGCGTTCACCCGCCGGAGCGGCGGCTGGGGGAGCCGAGGGTCGACGCCCTGGCGGAGGAAGCCATCCCGGTGTACGGGGCGGGGGCGGCGCGGCTGTGGGGCGATGCGGCGCGGGAGGTTCTTGCCAGGCCTCGCGGCGGGCTCGGGGTGGTTGGCATGGCGCTGCGGGATGCGGTGTTCTCGCGGGATCTGCGGATGGCGACGCGCCCGCGGGTGCTGCTGCAGTGCGCGGCGGGTCTGGCGCTGGCGCGCCGCGTGCGGGGTCGTGGGGTGACGCACATCCACGCGCATATGGCGCACGTGCCGGCGACGATCGCGATGTACGCCGCGCGGGCGCTGGGGGCGCCGTTCAGCTTCACGGGCCACGCGAACGATATTTTCGTGAACCGCGCGCTGCTGACGGAGAAGCTCCGGCGGTGCGCGTTTGCGGCCTGCATCAGCCGCTGGCACGCGGAGTTTTACCGCGGGGTGGCGGGGGTTGCGCCGGAGAAGCTGCCGATCGTGCGGTGCGGCGTTCCCGAGCAGCCGGCGCGGGGCCCCTCGGCGGGCGGGACGATCCGGGTGCTGGCGGTGGGGCGGCTCATCCCGAAGAAGGGGTTTGATCTGCTGATCGCGGCAGTCGGGAGGCTGACGGCCTCGGCGCCGGACCTGGCGATCTCGTGCACGATCGTCGGGGAGGGTCCGGAGGGGGTGCGGCTGCGGGAGATGGTCCGGAACGCGGGGCTCGAGCGGGTGGTTGATCTCGCCGGCCCGATGGCGAACTCTGAGGTGCAGCGGCTGCTCGGCCGCGCGGACCTGCTTGTGCTGCCCTGCCGCGTCGATGAGGAGGGGGACCAGGACGGAATTCCCGTGGTGCTGATGGAAGCGATGGCGAGGAGCGTGCCGGTGATCAGCGGCGACCTGCCCACGATCCGTGAGCTGGTGCGGCACGGCGAGACGGGGCTGATGGTCCCGCCCGGGGACTTTCAGGCGCTGGCGAGGGCTATCGAAACGCTTGTCCGCGACCCCGGGCTGCGGGATCAGCTGGGTTCGCGGGGCCGCGAGTGGGTACGGGAGGAGTTTTCCTCCGGCGTTAATGCGGAACGGCTCGTGGCGGCCTTCGCCGCGGCCCG
>JAEYVB010000034.1 GCA_023429345.1 Planctomycetota bacterium | reverse complement strand
GGTGAAGAGCGTGCGAACGGTCATCGTGAGAACTCCTTATGGATGGCTGAACGGCGAGCTATCTCGGGTAATGCGTGACAATGGTTGCAAGCCCGGCGGGGGAGACGCTGATCTCCTGCCAGTCGGTGGTATGGAGCGTGCCCCCCGCGTGGGATTGGTAGGCGACGCGGATCCGGTGGGTCCCGGGGGGGAGTTTGAGGGCCGCGACACGCGCCTGCCCGGGGAGGAACGTCCAGGAACGCAGGTCCGCCTCCTCGGTGGCCGCGATCACCGCCAGGCCGGCCAGGACGCCCGCGAGCTGCACCAGGCCCTGGTCGCGGTCGGCGGACTCCCGACGGGATACCTCGGTAAGCGCGATGGAGGCCCCGGCTTTCAGCGCGTACCGCAGGAACGTGCGGGCGTAGATCAGCGGCATCATCTGCTCGTGGTTGACGTACGCGACCCTCGAGAGGTCCTCGACGAGCTTCAATCCGGCCACCGATTCGGGCACCCCGCCGCCGCTGTCTACCTCCACCCGCGCCCCCGCGACCTGGCTGGGGTGGATCCGCAGGCGGGGGAGCTCCATGTAGAGCGGGATGGTCCCCAAGGGGACAGGGCCGATGCGGTCGGCCACCTTCGTCGGGCCACGCCCGGAGAGCGCGACCACCAGCGTGTTGAAGTCCTGCGGCGAGAGCTCGTCGAGACCGGCGAACTCGGCGGGATCGACATTGCCGACCAGCCCGCCCTGGAGCTCGAGCGAACTCTGCAGGCGACGAGCGGCGACGCGGGCGAGCTGCTCATCGCCCGTCTTCAGAAAGGTGAGGATCGTCAGGTACGTCGCGAGGGGACTTTCCACGAACGCCCCGCCGGAGGTGAGCCGTTCCGGCTGCCCCGGGAGTGGCGGCGGGCCGCCGCCGATCGCCGCTCCGCTGCGCGATGTGAGCTGTTCGGCAAACTTCACGTACTGGTCGCGCAGCGTGTCCGCTTTGAACGCCGCCCGGCGGGCCTCCACACTCGCCCCGCCCTCGACCCTGCCCGCCTCCAGCTGCGCCAGGAGCTTCAGGACGTTGACGTACATGTCCTCGTAGGGTTCGGCGACGTACTTGCTGGTCGTGTCGTTGATCGTCCATTGGCCGATCACATCCGCGGCGGACCGCTCCCGCTGCAGTTCGATAGCAGCCTCGGCCTTCTCCAGGTGCTCGATCGCCCTTTCCGGCTCGTCCTGGGCGAGCGCGATGGCGCCGCGGTCGAGGTGCCAGAGGAGCCGGTTTCGCTGCCCGTAGAGCTCGCGGGACTTGGGGTCGTCGAGCACGGCCGCGGCCTGGCCGAAGTTCCCCGCGGCGTGGAGCATCTCGAGTTCCCCCCGGTGGTTGGCGAACTCGCGGCACCCGCCCGCCAGGGCGGCGGCGACCATAAGAAGGCAGCCAAGACTTTTTCGGAGGGCCCGGGACATAGGTGTATGACGACGATTCAGGGGGTTGGATGCGGACCGCTGGACCGGGTTCCCGCAGTTGTAAAGCATAGGCTAACTTGGCTCCGGGGCTCGACCGGGTACGCTCCGGGATGCCCCAAACGCCCCCTCCCGCCGATTCGCTGACCGTAGCTGGCTTTCAGCAACTCATCCGGGATCGGTATTACCGGACCGACGCGGCCCGGGGTACACCCGGTACGTTCATGTGGTTCATCGAAGAGATCGGGGAACTGGCCACTGCCCTCCAGGACAACGCCCC
Source organism: Planctomycetota bacterium (assembly GCA_023429345.1). Taxonomy (GTDB): domain Bacteria; phylum Planctomycetota; class Phycisphaerae; order Phycisphaerales; family UBA1924; genus JAEYVB01. The sequence goes on along the minus strand of JAEYVB010000034.1, from coordinate 5,216 downwards.
GGGCAAGAACCCCACGCCCGAGCAACGGGCCAACCTCGACGAGGAGTTTGCGGACGTCTTCGCCTGGTTGATGACGCTGGCCAACGTCAACGGAGTGGAAATGGAAAGGGCCCTTCGGAAGTACACCGAGCCCGGTGTCGAGGGCGTGAAGGACTGAGCCTCCGGGAAGGCGGGCGGCGGTGGACAAGCTGACGGCTTGCGAGCGCAATCCCAACGCCGTTGGTCGGTTGTCGGTAGCTTGTGGCCTCAATAGCCGATAATCTCTGGGTCCGCGGGGCATTCCCGCGGCCCTCCACGGTCTGTCCCCCCCGATTCCCCCCTCCCCCCCTCCCCCGACCGAAAGCAGGCTGCCGGTGCTCGACCGCGTTCTAGGGATGTTCAGCGTCGATATGGGTATCGACCTTGGCACGTGCAACACCCTGGTGGCGGTGCGCGGGCAGGGGATCGTGCTCAACGAGCCTTCGGTGGTCGCGGTCCGCAAAGGCACGAACCAGGTCCTGACGACCCGCAACGGCCTGGCAGTCGGGTGGGTCGCCAAGGAGATGCTGGGCAAGACGCCGGGCGCGATCACGGCGATCCGCCCCCTGAAGGACGGCGTGATCAGCGACTTTGAGATCACCGAAGCGATGCTGGGCTACTTCATCAACAAGGTGAAGGGGCGCAACAAGTGGGTGGGCCCGCGGGTCGTCATCTCGATCCCCTCCGGCATCACGGCCGTCGAGAAGCGGGCCGTCTTCGACTCGGCCGAGCGGGCCGGGGCGCGGCGGACCTACCTGCTGGAAGAACCGATCGCCGCGGCCATTGGGGCGGGGCTGCCCTTCGCCGAGCCGACGGCGAGCATGATCGTGGACATCGGGGGCGGCACGACGGAGGTCGCGATCATGTCGCTGGCCGACGTGGCGACGTGCGAGAGCGTGCGCGTGGCCGGGGACGACATGGACGAGGCGATCATCAACTACATGAAGCGCACGTACAACCTGATGATCGGCGAGCAGACGGCCGAGCGCATCAAGATCGAGATCGGTTCGGCCGGGCCGCTGGACGACGAGATGACGATGGAGGTCCGCGGGCGCGACATGGTCACCGGCCTGCCGCGCAAGGCGGCGGTCACCAGCGACGAGATCCGCGAGGCGCTGCAGGAGCCCGTGATGGCCATCGCCGAGGCTGTGACGCGCACGCTGGAGCGGGCCGAGCCGGAGCTCGCGGCCGACCTGGTGGAGAACGGGATCATGATGGCCGGGGGCGGCTCGCTCCTGCGGAACCTGCCGCAGGTGATCGGGAAGGCGACCGGGCTCGACGTGAAGCTGGCGGAGGACCCGCTGACCTGCGTCGCGCGGGGCACGGCCATCTACCTCGAGAACATCGAGGAATGGAAGGCAACGCTCGAGAACGACATGACCTCCGCGTAATGCGGACGGTCCGACCAGGCACGGAGGCGCATGGTCCATCAGCCCTCATCCAAAGGCATGCTCGTGGCGGCGCTCGCGGTGCTGGCCGTCCTTGCGCTCGTGCCGCAGCGCTGGGGCCGCTGGGCCAACAGCATCGGGAACGCTGCGCTGCTCATCACCGCCCCGGTCACCCAGCCCATCTACCAGAGCACCGCCTGGCTCATGGGATCGCCGGGCACGGAGAACACGTCGGCGCTGGCCGCGGCCCAGCGGGAGCGCGACCAGTTCCGCACGCTGTGGCTTCAGGAGCAGTCGCGCGTCCGGGAGCTGGAGCGGACGATCGTGGAGCTGCAGAAGGGCTCGCTGGCGGCGGAGCTGCCGGTGCAGCAACTGATACGGAAGGTGATCGGCGGCTCGAGCGACGGCTCCGGCGGTCAGATCCAGATCCGTACCGGCACCCGCGACGGCACGGAGGTCAACACCGTGGTGACCACGGGCGGCGTGCAGCTCGTCGGGAAGGTGGTGCGGGTGTCGTCCCGGGTGTCGGAGGCAAGGCTTATCACCGATGTCAAGGCGGGGTACATCGGCGGCGTGATCATGCTGCCGGGCGAGGTCCGCGGGCCGCGGGTTAACCTGCACCCGATCGGGGACGGGCGGCTCCAGGGGTACGTGGAGTACGGCGCGGGCCAGGGGGCGGAGCTCGGGCAGGTGGTGCGGCTCGAGGATGAGCAGTGGCCGCGCTCGGCCCGCATGCTGGTGCTAGGGACCGTGATCGACGTCGACAAGAGCCTCGCCGGGCGGCAACGGATCATTGTGAAGCCGACGGTCGAGCTTGCCCGCCTCAGCGAGGTTGTTTTGCGGGTGACGCCGATGGAGGCCGAGGACCGGATCGCGGCGCAGCCGGAGGGCCCCGGCTTGAGCCCGGGCCGGGGGTCGACCGACGGAGCGAGGCCATGAACGTGATGCTGGTGGTCGTGCTCGGGTGGCTCGCGCTGGGGCTCGAGATGGGGCTCAAGGCCACGCTGGGGATCCGGATGGGCTCGGTCGTGGCGGCGCCGAGCTTCGTGGTGCCGCTGGCGGTGTTCATCTGCCTCTGCGCCCCGCCGATGCAGGCGGCATGGGCGTGCGTGGCCCTGGGGCTCTTCATGGACCTGACCTCGCCCGTGACGCTGCCAGGCGATTCGCTGGTGGTCCTCGGGCCGTACGCCTTGGGGTTTTTCGCCGCGGGACAACTGGTGCTCGCCCTGCGGGGCGTGGTCATCCGGCGGCACCCGCTCTCGGTCGTGATGCTCTCGATCATGGCGGCGGCGGTGATGCAGATCGTGGTAACCGCATCGCTCACCGTCCGCTCCATGCTGACGGATCAGGCCATGGTGTGGAGCGCCGGGCACGAACTGCTGGAGCGGCTGGCCTCGGCGGTTGTGACCGGGGGGACCGCGCTCGTCGTCGCGTTCCTGCTGGCCCCCATGGCGCCGCTGCTGGGGTTGTCGGCGGGCCGCGGTTCGATGCGCCGCTGAGTTGTTTCAGCCGAGGACCAGGGGCGCTGCAGCGCCGATCGTCTCGCGGATCTCGTGGGCCTCAGCGAGCCGATCGGCCGGGAAGCTGTGGCAGACGGCGACCACCCGGTACCCGGCGGCCCGGGCGGCGGCGATGCCCGCCGGTGAATCCTCGATCGTGATGCAGTCGGAGGGGTCGACGTCCAGCCGCTCGGCGGCGAGGAGGTAGCCGTCCGGGTGCGGCTTGTTGCGAGCGACATCGTCGGCGGTGACGACCGTGCGGAAGCACTCGGCGATCCCCAGGGAGTGGAGCAGCGGATGGATGTCGCGGGCATGCGAGCCGGAGCAGAGCGCGACGGGCCCGACGAGGGCCGCCGCTTGCACCAGCTTCTCAGCGCCCGGGTAGAGCCGGATGAACCCTTCTCGGGATGCCGTAGAGAATGCCTCGGCCTTCGACCGGATGAGCATCGCGAGCTGACCGGCGTCCAGGGACCGCCCGTGCGAGGCCGCGATGCGCTCGAAGCACTCGGTGTCGCCCAGCCCAACATACCAGCGGGGGTTGGGCTCGCGGATCTCCATGCCCAGCATCGCCGCGGCGACGGCGAGGCCCCGGCCGTGGGCGGGCTCGGAGTCGACCAGGACGCCGTCGAAATCAAAGACGATCGCTCGGTGGGGCATGCGGCCCGACTGTAGGGGCGGGCGCGGCGTTACACTGCGGGCATGCTGCCGGTCTATTTGTTCGATGATGGTGCGGATCTCCGCCCGCTCACGGGCCCGCGTGCCTCCTTCGAGGTGCGGTTCGGGCCTTTCTCCGTGATCGAGCGGTTCACTGAGACGAGCCTCTGCCCGGAGGGTTTCCTGCTCTGGGGTGCGTACGTGCCCGACGGCCTTGCCGCGATCGTGCGCGAACGGTGGGGCGTCGGGGTAAACCGGCTGAGGTCGGGGGGCGTCGATACGCGCGTGCTGCTGCTGAACGGCCGCTGCCCGGTCCCCGACTGGGAGCGGCTGCGGGGTCTGCGCGAGGGGGTTGGGATCATCGAGCCGGGGACGGATGCGCTGGTCGCGGCCTGCGTGCCGGAGACGCGCGTCGAGCGCGTGCTGGCGGGCGACCGGTCGTGGCTGCGGCTGGAGTCCACCGAGCGGCGCACGCTCGCGAGCCGGCCCTGGCACGCCCGGACCTTCCGTGATGCGGCCGTGGACGAGGGGCTGAGCGCGGCGGTCCGCGGCCGCGGCCTCAAGCCCGTCCGGAGCGCACCGGGCGCCATTCTCCTGGGCGATGTGTTCGCCGCCGAGAGCGCCCGCATCTGGCCGGGGGCGATCGTCGACGGCAGCGAGGGGCCGATTGTGCTGACCGACAAAGCGGTGGTGCGGCCGGGCGCGGTCGTGGTCGGCCCGGCGTACATCGGGCCGGGCTCGACGGTGCTGGAGCGGGCGACCATCCGCGCGCACACCGCCATCGGCCCGGCCTGCAAGGTCAACGGGGAGGTGAGCGGCGTCGTCTTCCAGGGCTTCTCGAACAAGGCGCACGACGGGTTCCTCGGCGATTCCTGGGTCGGCGAATGGGTGAACCTCGGGGCGGGGACCACCAACTCCAACCTGCTCAACACCTACGGCGAGGTCACCTCCCGCGCCACGCCCGCGGGCCCGAACGAGCGCACGGGGGAGCAGTTCCTGGGGGCCGTGATCGGGGACCACGTCAAGACCGCGATCTGCACGCGCATCATGACCGGCGCGGTGGTCCACACCGGCGCGATGCTCGCGGCATCGGCGGCGGTCAGTGGGTGCGTAGCCCCGTTCGCGTGGTGCACCGACGAGGGCGTGCGTACGTACCGGCCCGAGCGCTTCGTGGAGGTCATGCGCGCGGCGATGGCGAGGCGGGGCGTGAGCCCGAGCGAGGCGTACCTCCGCAACATCCACGAGCAGTTCGCCCGGGCGTAGCGGCCCGCCCCGGGTCCGCCGCTCCCGATCAGACCAGGTCCAGGGCGTAGAAGATCGCGGTGAACACCATGTCGGCGATAATAATCGCCACGACCGATTCGACCACGGTCGAGGTGGTCGCCTTGCCGACGCCCGCCGCGCCCCCGGTGACCTTGAGGCCGTTGCCGCAGGCGATGAGGCCGATCAGGAGCCCGAAGATGCTGCCCTTGCCCACGCCCGTGTAGAAGTCGACCGGTTTCACCTGCACCAGCAGGTTGTCGATGAACGTCGCCGAGGGGATGTCCAGGGCCAGCATCGCCGTGAACATCGCGGCCACGACGGAGACGGCGTCGGCGATCACGCCCAGGAGGGTCATGCTCACCAGCGTGGCGATGATGCGGGGGACGACCAGGAA
>JAEYVB010000002.1 GCA_023429345.1 Planctomycetota bacterium | reverse complement strand
GGGCAGGATGCCCGGGCTACGTCAGCGCATGACGGCGTCCATCTGTTTCTTCTCGGCGGGGGTGGAGGCCTCGACGGGGATCTCCTTGAGCATGGCGTCGATGATGGCGTCGGTGGTGACCTGGTCGGCCTCGGCGTTGAAGTTGGTGAGGATGCGGTGGCGGAGGACGGGGCGGGCGACTGCGCGGATGTGGTCGGGGGTGACGTGGTGGGAGCCGGAGAGGATGGCCATGGCCTTGGCGGCGAGGACCATGTACTCGCTGGCGCGGGGGCCGGCGCCCCAGCCGATGTAGTCCTGGACCATCTGCGGGCGGGGGAGGCCGGCGTCCATCGGCTCCTTGATGCGCGTGGCGCGGACGAGGCGGAGGGCGTAGCGGATGACGTGGTCGGCGACGGGGGTCTGGCGGACGAGCTCCTGCACGCGGAGGATGTCGGCGTTGCCGAGGACGGCGTTGATCTTGACGTCCTGCTTGGTGGTGCTGCGGCGGACGATCTCGAGCTCCTGCGATTCGTCGGGGTAGGCGATCTGGATCATGAACATGAAGCGGTCGAGCTGGGCCTCGGGGAGGGGGTAGGTGCCCTCCTGCTCGATGGGGTTCTGCGTCGCGAGGACGAAGAAGGGGCTGGGGAGGGCGTGCTGGACGCCGCCGGTGGTGACGTGGCGTTCCTGCATGGCCTCGAGGAGCGCGGCCTGGGTCTTGGGGGGCGTGCGGTTGATCTCGTCGGCGAGGATGACGTTGGCGAAGATGGGGCCCTTGACGAAGCGGAGCTCGCGGGAGCCGGTGGTCTTGTCTTCCTCGATGACCTCGGTGCCGGTGATGTCCGAGGGCATGAGGTCGGGCGTGAACTGGATGCGGCTGAAGCCGAGGCTGAGCGTGCGTGCGATGGTGGAGATCAGGAGCGTCTTGGCGAGGCCGGGGACGCCGACGACGAGGCCGTGGCCGCGGCAGAAGATGCACATGAGGACCTGATCGACGACCTCGTCTTGTCCGACGATGATCTTGTGGATCTCGCCCTTGAGGCGGTCGTAGGCGGCGCGGACCTCGGCGATAGTCTGTTCGGGGCTGGTGGCTTCGGGCATGGCGGTCCCTTCGGGAGTGGCGGGAGCCACTCGGTGGTTACGGCAGTTTGATGAGGCGGCGGCCGACCCATTCGAGGGTGAGGATCAGCAGCAGCAGGATGAGGGTGATGGGCTTATCCCAGAGGGTTTCGACGTCGGGGGTGCCGGCGATGTGGACCTCGCGCTTGGGGAGGATGTCGGGGAGCTCGGCGAGGCGGTTGATCGGGAGGATGCGGCCCTCGGTCTCTTCGGCGAGGCGGGCCAGCAGGGGGTGGTTGGTCTCGGGGTGGCGGAGCTCATCGTCGGGGAGTGTGACCTCGAGGTCGGCGGTGAGGTTGCTGGCGGCGAGGAGGGCGTCGGCGACGGTGACGGTGTACTTGCCGGGCTCGGTGGGGACCCAGGTGGTGGCGTAGGCGCGCGGGCCGTGGGTTTCGGAAGGGTCGGGCGCGAGCGTGAGCTCGACCGGTGGAGGCTCGCTGGCGGAGTCGGCTGGGCGGAGTCGGACGGTGAGGGAGGCGGGATTGGATTCGGCGAGGGCCTGGTCGAGGAGCGTGACGGAGATGCGCACGGGCTGCTCGATCTGGGCGCGGCGGGGGGAGAGCTCGAGGAGGGCGGGGCGGCTGCCGCGGGCGAGGGACTCTCGGCCCTGGAGGCGGATGAGCGGGAGCCAGAAGCGTTCGGGGAGGACCTCGCCGCGGGCGTAGCGCCAGCGCCAGATCTCGTCGGTGGCGACGTAGAGGACGCGGCCGGCGCCGTAGCGCATGGAGAGGACGGCCGGGGTGGAGGTGTCCTGGGTAGGTCGGACCTCCGGCCCGATTGCCGGCTCGGAGAGCCGACCTACCCCAGAGACGGGGGTGAAATAGGCGAGGATCTCGGTGGTGGGCTTGAGGGCGCTGGGATCGATGCGCTGGGCGTAGTGGAGCCGGGACCAGCCGGTGGCGGGGTCGGTGAGCCTTGCGGGCCAGCGCTCATTGGGGTCGTCGGCGAGTTCGAGGAGGTTGAGGCGCTGGGCGGTCGGCGCGGGGGACATGACGACGGGCTCGGGCCAGGGGCGGACGCCGGCGCTGCCGGCATCGCCGGAGGAGAGCGTGAAGGGGAGGAGCTCGACGAGGGGGCTTTCGCGCCAGGCGCTGGGCGTGGCGCCGGGGCCGCCGATCCAGAGGAGGCCGGCGCCGCGGATGGCGATGTGGTCGCGGATCTGCTCGAGCTGCTGGTGGCTGAAGACGGTGGGCGGGAGGTCGCCGAGGACGATGACGTCGAAGGTCGCCCACTCCTCGGGGGAGCGGGGGAGGGTCGCGAGGAGGATGTCGCCCTCCTGCGTGTAGCGGCGGTTGCTGGCGAGCAGGAGGCTGGAGCTCTCGATCGAGTTCTCGCGGAGAAGGAGGTTCTTGAGGTAGCGGTGCTCCCAGCGCGGGTAGCCGTCGAAGTAGGCGACGCGCAGGGGGCGGTCGACGATCTCGATGGCGACTTCGCTCTGGTTGTTCTCCTCGATGAGGTCGGGGGAATCGGGGACGATGCGGACGAGCCAGTTGAAGCGGCCGGAGCCTTCCTGGCGGGTTGTCAGGGTGAGGCGGGTGCGCTGGTCCTGCCAGGCCTCGCTCTCGGTGGGGAGGGGCTTCTCGTCGAGGACCTGCCGGGTGGCGCGGTCGATGAGCTGGACGGTGCCGGGGAAGGCGCGACCGCCGGCGCCGAGGCGGTCGATATCGACGGCGACGGGGATGGTGTCGCTGACGAAGGCCATCTGCGGGGCCTGGGCGCGGTCGAGGGCGAGGTCGGCGATGGGGTCGGCGCTGCCCAGGGGCACGGCGACGACGGGGATGCGCTCGGACTGCAGGCGGCGGAGGGCCTGGCGGGAGACCTCGTCGATGCTGCGCCCGTCGGAGAGGACGATGACGCCGGAGATGGGGCGGGCCGCGGCCCGCGCCAGGGCCTGGTCGATCGCGGCGCCGAGGCTGGTGCGGCGGCCCTCCGGATCGCCGAGGTCGAGCGCGGGGGCGGCGGGGTCGGTCGGCGCGGCGGAGGGGAGGTCGAAGACGCCGCTATCGAAGCCGAGCCAGAGGACGGTCCGGTCGTCGGTGAGCGTCGAAAGCGCGGGCCAGGCCTGGGAGAGGCCCTCGCGGAGCTGCTGGTCGCGGGTGATGGCCGCGGCCGATGCGGCGGCGGCGTCGGGGATGGACATGGAGGCGCTGCGGTCCATGAGGACCAGGACCCAGTCTTTCTCGACGCGGTCGTTGGGGCGGACGAGCTCGGGGCCGGAGATGATGAAGAGGATGGCGAGGAGCACGAGCGCGCGGGCGGCGGCCAGGGCAATGCGCCAGCGGCGGGCGCCATCGAGCCGCCAGTAGCTGTACCAGGCGAGGGCGAGGGCGGCGAGGATGGCGAGGAACCAGACCCAGCCGGCGAAGGGGCGGGCGAAGCCGAACTCGACGTCCTCGGCGCCGAAGCCGAGGCCGGCGAGGCCGAAGAGCGTGTTGAGCAGGTCGTTCATGTGGCGGCCCCCCTGGCGGGAGCGCCGCTGGTGATGGTCGCGTGGCTGAACCAGCGGGCCATGGCGAGCTCGAGGATACCGATGAGTAGCGCGGCGATCAGGAGCGGGAGAACGAGCGCGTTGCCGCGGGAGTCGCCCGAATCGAGGATGCCGGCGAGCGAAGCGTCGCCGGCTTCGCCGGGGGCGAGGGCGGTGCTTTCTTCGAGCCAGCGGATGTCCTGCCCGCCGACGGCGGCGGCGAGCCAGGCGCTGATGGTGGCCTGGGGCTGTGCATCGGCGAGCGATCCAGCGGGGTCGGCGTTGACGGCGATGAGGCCGCGGGTGGCGCCGCGGTCGTCGATGGCGCGGAAGAGCCCGGCGTGGCGCAGGGGGAGGTCGGGGCGGCCGGCCTCGACGCGGACGACCGAGCCGTTCTCGGCGCTGCGGAGTTCCATGGTGCGCGGCGGGAGCGTGGGGGCAGCGCCGGCGAGGGCGCTGAAGCTGCCGCGGGCGCGCCCGACTCCCTGGCGGATGAGCTC
>JAEYVB010000377.1 GCA_023429345.1 Planctomycetota bacterium | reverse complement strand
GAAGGCATCGCCGTCCTGGTGTTCATCGCTCGTCAATCGCGTGAAGTCGCCGGACCTGGTGTTCAGTTTGTACAGGTCGGCCGTGGATGCGCCGACGTAACGGGGCCGCGTCGGATCGAACCGGCCGCGGTGGTAGAGGATCTCGTCTTCTCCGCCGGCTCTCGCGCCCGCCCCAAAGGCGTCCGTCAGCCGCTCCATGCGCGCGCCGCCCTCTTTCGGCCCGTCGATCGAGGCCCGGTACAAGCGCGTGCCGCGGAACATCGCGGGCTCGTGCGAGGAGGAGAAGTACGCGTGCTTCCCATCGGCCGAGAAGCCCGAGAGCGACTGCGCGCGGTCGCAGGTCGTGATCCGCCGGATCTCGCCGGGCGCGATGGTCGAGCCGGCGCGGATCAGCGGCATCAGGTAGATGTTGCTCGGCCCGTCGCGCTCGGAATCGAACGCGATTGAGCTTCCGTCGGGGCTCCAGGCGGTACGTTCTTCGTCAGCAGGATGCACCGTCAGACGCTCGGCAACTCCTCCATCGGCGGCGACGGCCCACAGGTCGCCGGCGTAGGAGAACACGATCGTGCCCCCGTCGGGGCTGATGGAGGGGAACTGCGGGAACGCGACCCGGCTGGATGCGGTTGCCGGCGCTGGCTTGGCCGTCGTCTCCGCCGCGAAAGTCCGGCGGCTCTCACGCGGGTCCGGTCCGTCGCCCTGAGCGAGCACGGGGGAGACCGTCCCGGCGAAGAGCGCGAGGGTGACGGCGAGGCGGCTGATGGCCGCGGCGGGGGAGGCGTGCATGGCTGAATCCTCTCGAGAGTGCGGGAGAGCAGTCTACCGCGGGACCCGGATGTGCGGATGCGCGGGGCTCGCCGGCCCGTCCTGCGGGCCCGGCGTTCTAGGGAACCCGAATGACCCCTCCGGGCGAGGCCGCGAACAGGACATCGCCCTCGAACGGCGGCGTCCGGGACACGCAAACACCGTCCGTAAAGGCCGAAAAAGCGGGGAGCACTCCCACGGTCGGGGTCAGGTGGAAGGCCGGCAAGCGGATCGAATCGCCGCGGCCCCGGAGAAGGGCCATCGGGTGGATATGCCCGGCCCAGGCGTACTCCCCCCGGCCCGGGGCGGCCATGCCGGGGTCGTGGACGAAGAGGAAAGGTCCCTCAGTATGCGTGGGAGCGGCGAGGAAAAACCCCCAGGCGTCGGCCACCATGGCGATCCTGCGGTCGTGGTTTCCGGGTACCACAACGATTTCGAGGCCGCCCCAAGCCCGCCGCCACATCGCCACGCACTGAACCAGCCAATCCGTAATGCCGACGGAGGCGTGAAGCAGGTCGCCGAGGATCATCAGTCGCGAGGCTTCGGTAGATCGTAAAGCTGACTCAAGGCGGTCGAGATCTGCTTCGAGAAGCCCTTGGGGCAAGGGAGCCCCGGCGGCACGGAACGTCTCGCACTTGCCCCAATGAAGATCGGCGACAAGGAGGGTGCGGGCGGCCGGCCAGAACACCGCACGCTCGGGCAGCAGCCATACCTCGGCTGCACGGCCGAGACCTGAGAGCCGATCGGGAATGAAGGGGACCGCACCGCTCATGCCGGCTTGCTCTGGGGCGGCGGCCCGCCAAATCGGCGCGGGAGGGGCGGCTTCCTTTCGCGGGCCGGTTTCGGCGCCGTTTCGTCCCATTGCCTCCGCATACGGTCGATGCGGTCGGCGATCGACTCGCTGGAGAGCTTGGCCCCGATCCGCTCGATCAGGAGCGGGAACGCCAGGGGGGAAGGGTACTTGGTGTGCACAAAGACAAGCTCGGAGCGTGCCATCCGCTCGAGTGTACGCGCGAGGCGGGATCGCTCAAAATGCCGTTCCAGGACCTCGCGCCGGGCCTGCTCGAGCAGCAGGTTGCCGGGATCGAACTCGGCAAAGACGTCGAAGAGGAGCCCGGAGCTGGCCTGCATCTGGCGGCCCGATTTTCTAGCGCCGGGGTAGGTCTGGAAGACCAGGCCCGCCACCCGGGCGATCTCCCGGAACTGCGTTTTGGCGAGGGCCGAGATGTTGACACTCTCAACTGCATCCCGCACCAGGTCCTCGGTGCTGAAGATGGGCGGGGAGAGAAGCTCCTCGTAGGGCACCGGCTCGGGTGTGAGGAGCTCGACGCCGTAGTCGTTTACCGCGATCGAGAAGGTCGCGGGACGGAGGCGGCTCAGTCGCAGCGCCACCAGGGCGCCGAGGCCGCCGTGCACGAGCCGGCCCTCGAAGGGGAACACAAAGAGGTGGTGCCCCTCGCGCGTGTCGGTGATCTCGCAAAGGATCTGGCCTTCGCGCGGCAGCTTCGACACGCGGCGCTGGACGTCGAGGATGGGCTGGGCGGCGGCAACCTCGGCGCTCGACCGCGTCCGCACGGCGGGAGGGGCCGCCTCATCGGACAGAACCTTGCGCATCTCTTCGGAGAGCGATTCGGAGATCGGCAGCTTGGTCCCCGACCAGTGCGGCGTGTTGGTCGTGCGCCCGCGCGCCGGTCTTACGAAGGCCTCGAGATCCGCGATCCGCACGAACTCGAGGGTCTTGCCCGCGAAGTAGAAGACCTCGCCCGGACGGAGCCCGGTGACGAAGGGCTCATCAATCGCGCCGATCGGCCGGCCGGAGGTGTAGCGGAGCTGAACGCTGCCGCCCGCGGTGATCGTTCCTAGGTTCAGCCGATGCAGCTGCGCGATGCGGGGGTTGGTTACGCGGTACACGCCACCCTCATCCGCCGCGACCTTGTGGTACATGGGGTAGGCCCGGAGCGTGCCGCCGCCCTCGCGCACGAGGGCGAGCGCCCATTCGAACTCCTCCCGCGTGAGGTCGCGGTAGGACCAGGCCGTGCGGACCTCGCTAAAGAGCTCCTCCGCGGCGAACCCGCCGCCGAGCCCTCGCGTAACCATGTGCTGGGCGAGAACATCGAGCGGCTTCGAGAGCGGGAGGCGCGGCTCGATGACGCCATCCTCTATGGCCCGGCGCACCGCCTCGGCCTCGAGCAGCTCCATCGCGTGCGTCGGGACGCAGAGAATGTGCGCCGAGGCGCCCGGACGGTGCCCCGAGCGTCCGGCCCGCTGCAGCAACCTTGCCACACCTTTGGGCGACCCGATCTGGACGACGCGCTCCACCGGCGCAAAGTCCACCCCCAGGTCCAGCGAAGAGGTGCAGACCACCAGCCGGATCGTGCCGCCCTTCACACCGCGCTCGACGCGTTCTCGCTCGCTGCGCTCGATGGAGCCGTGGTGCAACGCCATCACCTCGCGCCACTCCGGCCTGGCGAATCCGATGGCCTGATACCAGAGCTCGGCCTGCGCCCGTGTGTTGCAGAAGATCAGCGTTGAATGCTCGGGGTCGAGCGCCGCGACCACGTCGGGCAGCATGCGCATGCCCATATGCCCTGCCCAAGGCAAGCGCGCGGGCTCCCGCGGGATAACGCTCTCGATCACCAGGGGCCGCTCGATGCGGGCGCGGATTATCGTCGGCTCTCCGCCGACGCCCACCACGGCGCGCGCCGCCTCGTCAAGATTCGCCAGCGTGGCGGACAAGCCCCACAACCGGAGCTCAGGCGCGATGCGCCGGAGGCGGGAAAAGGCGAGCTCGGTCTGCGTCCCGCGTTTGCTCGCGAGGAGCTCGTGCCATTCATCGACGATGACACTCCGCAACCCGCCCAGCACGGCCTCGGCATTCTCCTGCGCCAGAATGAGGCAGAGCGACTCCGGCGTCGTCACCAGTACCTCCGGCAGTCGCTCCCGCTGCCGGGCCCGCATCGACGAGCTCGTATCCCCGGTCCGGCTCTCCACCCGCAGCGGCAACTTCAACTCGGCGACCGGCAGCTTCAGCGCCGCCTCGATGTCCCGGGACACCGCCCTCAGCGGCGTGATGAAGAGCACACGAAGCCCCAGCCCGACGGCCTTCAACCGCGGGCGCTTCTCTGTCGTTCCGGTCGGATCCCCGGGGACCGCCGCCCGACCGACGGCGTGCGTTCGCTGCAACTCTCCCACTACCGCCGCCAGCGGTCCCAGGTACGCGGCGTAGGTCTTTCCCGCGCCGGTCGGGACGTTGATCAGCCCGCTCTCGCCGCGCTCGAAGGCCTCCCATGCCTCTTCCTGGAAGGCGAACGGCGACCACCCCCGCGCGGAGAACCACGCGCGCACGAGGTCCCGCGGCTCGGTATCGAGCCACGGCGGCCTTCGCGGGGCCCTTGCCCTAGCCGCGGCCGTGCGGGTCCTGGGGGGTGCCATCCATCAACTCCTTCACGCGTTCCAGCGTGTCCGCATCCTCCGCGCGCTTGTCCTTCCGCCATCGAGCCATCCGGGGAAACCGCACGGCGATTCCCGATCGGTGCCGGGTGCTCCGGGCGATCCCCTCGAAGTGAAGCTCGAAGACCTGCACCGGCTCAACAGCCCGGACCGGCCCAAACCGCTCGACCGTGTGCTGGCGGATCCACCGGTCCAGATCCGCGATCTCGACGTCGCTCAGACCGGAATACGCCTTGGCCACCGGGACCAGTTCGGCCGGACGCTGTGCATCGACCGACGCAAAGACGCCCGCCGCCTCGCCTCCGCCACGATCCCACACGGCGAAGGTGTAGTCCGTCAGAAGGTTGGCCCGGCGGCCGTGCCCCGGTTGAGCGTACACCAGCACGGCGTCGATCGAATGCGGCTCGATCTTCCATTTCCACCAGTCGCCGCGCTTGCGCCCCACCTGATAGGGCGAACTCCTTCGCTTCAGCATTAGCCCCTCGACACCCAACTCCCTGGAGCGCCGTCTGACGTCGGCCAGTTCTGGCCAGGTCGGTGCGGTGATCTCCTCCGAGAGAACAATGCGAGCTGGGCTACCCGCCAGCAGCCTCACCAGCCGGCTCCGGCGTTCATCCAGCGGGAGAGCCCGGATATCAACGCCGTCCTGTTCGAGGAGATCGAAGGCGACGAACGCAACCGGCGCCTGCCGCAAGATGGAGGGCGTGAGCGCTCGCCGGCCGATCCTTCGCTGCAATACCGAGAAGCTGAGGGGACCTCCTCGGTAGGCGACGATCTCCCCGTCGAGCACCAGATTGTCGGGCAATCGGTAGGCGGCGTCGCGGATCTCAGGGAACCGGTCGGTGACGAGTTCTTCGCCGCGGGTCCAGAAATAAACCACCCCTTCCCGCCGGACTACCTGCGCGCGGATCCCGTCCCATTTGTGTTCCACGAGCCACAGCTCCCGGTCCCCCTGGGCTGCAGGGCCGGAGTCGGGATCGGACTCGGGGAGGGGCGAGGCCAGGTAGAACGGGTACGGCCGGGAGCGCTTCTCCTCACCGCCACGGTCGCCCTCTTTTGATAAAAGCGTCTCGAACCACGCTCCGGTCGGGGACCATGACCCGGCAAGGCGATGGGCGATGGTCGCCTCCTCGAGACCGCTGCGCTGCGCCAAAGCCCGGACGACCAGCCGCTGCGAAACGCCCACGCGGAACTCCCCCGTGATGAGCTTGTTCAGCACGAAGAGCTCGGTTCCCGACACCTCGCGCCACCACGCGAGCACCGCCTCCCTCTGCTCCGGGGCATCCAGCGTCGAGAGCCGCAGGAGTCGCCCCTCGATCCATTCGTGGAGCGGGGTCTCGCTCGAGGTATTCCCTGCCTCATCGACAAGCAGCGACACAGTCTCCGCGGCGTCGCCGACGACGCTGTAGCATTCCCCCAGGAGCCACTCCGGAAGCCGCGTGCGGTCGAGCAACCAGTTCCATAGCATGCGCCGGTTCACCAGGCGCGTCAGCCGCCGACCCGTGAGGAAGTACAGGCCCCACGCGGCATCCTCGGGAGGCACCAGCGCGAGGTACTCCGCGATCGCGACCACCTTGGCGTTGGTCGAGACGGTCCGGTCCAGCCGATCGAACATGGCCGCGAAGCGCCGCATCAGTCCTCTTCCTCGGCGCTGTAGGGCGTCGGCAGCACGCCCGCCTCGAGTCCCCGCTCCCGGAGGTATCGCGCGAGCACCTCGGAATAGCCGTGCGTCGCCAGCACACGTCGCGCCCCGGTTTCCTGAACGGTCTGCAGCAGTTCGTCCCAATCCGCGTGGTCCGAGAGCACGAAGCCGCGGTCGTACCCTCGCCGGCGGCGGATTCCCCGCACCCGCATCCAGCCCGACGCGAACCCGGTCTCGAACTCCTTCGCCGCCCCGAACCGCCGCATCCAGGGTGTCCCCGCGCTGGAGGGCGGCGCGAGCACGAGTTCGCCCGCGAATCTCCGTCTGGGTCCGCCGTCATCGTCCGTCACCCGCCGCACCGGCAGCATCCGAACACCCGCCTCGCGGTACGCCTGCTCCAAGGGGCACACCGTCCCATGCACGTACACCTCGCGCTCAACCCCGAGCCCGGCGAGTTCTGCCAGGATGCGCTGCGCTTTGCCCAGGCTGTAGCAGAAGAGCACGGAGGCCTTGCCGTTGGCCGCGTTCTCCTCCCACCAGCGCACGATCTCCCCGACCACCGCCGCGGTTTCACGCCAGCGGTAGATGGGGAGCGCAAACGTTGCCTCGGAGATGAAGACATCGCAGGGAACGACCTCGAAGGGTTCGCAGCTCGGATCGGGTTTCCGCTTGTAGTCGCCCGACGCGACCCACACCTGACCCTCGCCCTCGACGCGCACCTGCGCGGATCCCAGAATATGCCCTGCCGGGTGCAGCGAGAGTCGTACCGCGCCAAGCGAGCGTTCTTCGCCAAAGTCGATCGGGCGGATCTCGGCTTCCGGCCCGAGCCTGCGGCGAAGCACGCCCGCCCCGCTGGTGGCGCAGTAATAAACCCCGGACCCCGGACGCGCATGATCCCCATGCGCGTGTGTCACCACCGCTGCCGGCACCGGGCGCCAGGGATCGATGTGGAACCCGCCATCCCCGCACGCGAGCCCCGATTCATCCACATGAAGGAGCGGACGCATGGCAATTCTATATGATGGCGCGCCCTTGGACCCGGATACCCGCCCTGCCCCTCACCCCCACCCAAGCCGAGCCCCTCCTCCGCGCGGAGAACATCTCCAAGCGGTTCGGGCGTACGCGTGCGCTGGACAACGTTTCCGTAGCCTTCTTCGCCGGTGAGGTCCACGCCCTCATGGGCGAGAACGGCGCGGGCAAGAGCACCCTGGGCAAAATCATCGCCGGCGTCCATCGCCAGGATCTGGGCACTATCTGGCTCCGGAACGGGTCGCTCCCCCCGGGCTCGGTCCAGTCGGCCGCGGCCGCCGGGGTGCGGCTGGTGCACCAGGAACTAGCGCAATGCCCGCACCTATCCGTGGCCGAGAATCTGTGCCTCCACGCGCCGCCGCGGTCACGGCTGCGCACGGTCAGCCGTCTACGGATGCTGGAACGAGCCGCGACCCTTCTTGAATCGCTCGAACCCACCATCGATCCGCGAGCGCCGCTCGGATCGCTCTCGCCCGGACACCGCCAGATCGTCCAGATCGCCGCGGCCCTTGATCCGTCCTCGCCGCCCTCGGTCATCATTTTCGACGAGCCGACCAGCTCCCTCTCCGCGGCCGAGACCGAACGCCTCCTCGCGATCGTGCGGCGTCTCGCGGCTCAGGGACTGGCGGTCATCTACGTTTCGCACCGAATGGCGGAGATCTTCGCCTGCTGCGACCGCATCACCGTCCTGCGCGACGGCTGTCATATCGCCACCACGCGCACGCCCGTGATCGATGAGCCATCGCTCGTCGAGCAGATGATCGGCCGCAAACTCGAGGCCGTACCGCACACCCGGGCCGTCCCGTCAAGCCCGGCGACGCCCGCCCTCACGGTCCACGGTCTCTCGACACCGGGGAAGCTCCGCGGCATTTCGCTCGAGCTCGCACCGGGCGAGATCCTGGGGGTGGGCGGGCTCGTCGGCGCTGGCCGGTCCGAGCTGCTCGACGCCATCTTCGGCCTCGACCCGCGCGCCCGCGGCCGGATCTCGGTTCTGGGCCGGCCGCTGCGGCCGCACAGCCCGGTCGCCGCCACCCGCGCCGGCATCGGCTACACGCCGGAAGACCGAAAGTTGCAGGGCCTTTTCTTCGAGCTCTCGATCGCCGACAACCTCGTTCTCCCGGTCGCGCAGAGCCTGGCCCCCGCCGGGTTGCGGAGCCCGAAGCGCGAACGGTCCCTCGCGGCGGCACGCCTGAGCGGGTTCCAGATCAAAGCGCCGTCGCCCCGCGCCTCGCCCGCCACGCTCTCCGGCGGAAACCAGCAGAAGGTCCTGCTGGCTCGCTGGATGACTCAGGGCGTCCGAATCCTCCTCCTGGATGAGCCCACGAGGGGCATCGATGTCGGCACAAAGGCCGAGATCCATCGCATGATCCGGGCCGCGGCGGACCGGGGTACCGCCATATTGCTGGTGAGTAGCGAGATGCCCGAGCTGCTCGCGCTGTCGGACCGCATCCTCGTAATGAGTGACGGCCGCCTCACGGGGGACCTCAGCGGACGCGAGATGACGCAGGCGGGCGTGCTCCGCCTCGCGACCGATATGAACGCCGACGAGACCGTCGCCTGAGCGAGCGTCAGACCTCGGCGAGCCCCTCCCGAATAGCGAACCGCACCAGCTCGGTCGTGGAGTGGATGTCCAGCTTCGCCATGATCCGCTCGCGGTGGCCGTCCACCGTCTTGGGGCTGCGGCAGATCGATTCGGCGATCTCGGTCCGCGACATCCCGCGCCCGATCATGCGGAGCACCTCCTGCTCGCGCCGGCTCAGCGTCTCCAGCTTCGATTTTGGGCCTTCCTGTTCGCCCCCGGCCTTGCCGCGTGCCGGTGCGGGCTTGGCGGCTTTGGTCCGCTCCTGCACCTTGGGCCCGAAGGCCATCTCTCCTCGGTCGACCCGGCGGATGCCGGCCACGATCTCGTCGGGATCGTCGCTCTTGGAGAAGTACCCCCACACGCCAGCCTTCACCGCGGCCGAGACGTAATGGTCACGCACATAAGCGCTCAGCACAATGACGCGCACATCGGGGGCCTGTGATTTCAGGTCCTCGACCGCCTCGAAGGGGTCCATCCCCGGCATCTCGATATCGAGCAGCACGACGTCCGGCTTCAGACGCTTGGCCTCGACCACCAGCGTGTCGGCGCTGGGCAATCGGCCGATCATTTCGATGTCCGGCTCGAGATCGAAACGGGCCTTGAGCCCTTCGACCAGAAAGGCGTGGTCGTCCACGCACAGTACCAGGGTCCGCTTCATGGTGCTTCCTCAAGTTTCGACGACACCCTGCCGACGGCCTCTCGCGACGCGTCCAGATCGAACGGCTCCGCGATCCATGCGGCCGCATCGGACGGCGGAGTGCCGTCCCCGACCCAGATTACCCGACCTCCGGCCGCGATGTACCGCTGCACCCGCTCCGCCGGAGTCGAGGCGGCCCCGGTGACCCAGACCGCATGAACCCCCTGTGGGGCCTCCTCCCCGGCCCCGAGCCGCTCGGTACGCCAGCCGGCCTCCCGCAGAACGAGTTCCAGCGCCGCCGCCGCCCGGGGGTCGCGAAGCGTGATCGCGGCAGCCCGACCCCTTCCGGCGGCCGACGGAACTGCCGTGGCCGCGCCTCCGCCATCGAGTTGCGACGACGGGAGTTCCAGCGTGATGGTCGTTCCCTCGCCGGGTTCGGATTCGATGTGCAGGGCCCCCCCCGCCGCGACGACCACCCCACGGACGAGCGCGAGGCCGAGCCCGGTTCCAAGCCCGCGGGTCTTGGTCGTAAAGAAAGGCTCCACGGCGCGGCGGCGCACCTCCTCCGTCATCCCACGCCCATTATCCTCGACGCTGACCATCACCGTCCCGCTCGCTCCCGGGCGGGCCGAGACCCTTACGAGTGCTGGCGCGCCCGAAGCCGCCCGCTCCTGGACGGCCTCGGCGGCGTTGACAACTAGGTTCAGCACGGCCTGTGTCAGGCGGTGCCGCGGGACGGCGACGTGCGGCAGTCCTGGCGCGATAACGACCTCGAGTCGCACCGGCTTCCTCACGGCTTTCGTCAGGAGCGGGCCAACCTCGGACCACCAGTTCTCGATGCTGGTGTTGGCGATCGAGGCCTCCGCATCGTCGGGGTCGAGAGCGAGCAGGCGGAGCCCGTCGGCGAGCTGGCGCAGATATTCGGCCGAGGCACGCACGGCGGCGACCTGCTGACGCGCGGCTTGGGGGAGTTCCATGGCGTCCAGCGCATCCAGCCGGCAACGGACCGGCAGGAGCACGTTGTTCATATCGTGCCCGAGGCCTGCCGCGAGGGTGCCGATCGCCGACAGCCGGTCGGCTATCCGCAGCCGCACATGCGACCGCTCCAGTTCCGCCGTGCGTTCCTTCACCTGCCGCTCGAGGTCCTCGCGGAAACGGCGTTCCGACTCGTGCAGCGCCCGTTCCGCGCCGGCCCGCCCGATCGCGTACCGGATGGCGCGGGCGAGCAGCGCCCCGTCGAACTCACCCTTGACGAGGTATTCCTGCGCGCCCTCCCGCACCGCGCGGAGCGCCAGATCCTGATCGTCCAGCCCGGAGAGCACGATGATCGGAACATCCGGGGCGGCCGCCTTCGCCCTCGTGAAGGTCTCGATGCCCCGGCTGTCCGGGAGCCCCAGGTCCAGGAGCGCCACATCCACGCCGCCCCGTTTCAGCCGTTCGAGCCCCGCCTCGAACCGCGGCGCGTGCTCGAGCACAAACCCCTGCTCCCCCGCTTCACGAAGGGATGCCCGCACGAGCGCAACGTCCCCGTCGTTGTCCTCGATCTGCAGAACTCGAACCGCGGAGCTCATCGCCGGGGCCACCCTCACAACTCGGGCGGCAGCCGCACCACCGCCAGCCAGAAGTTCTCGAGCTGCCGCACCACCTCCATGAACCGGTTGAAGTCCACCGGCTTGGCTATGTAGCAGTTCGCGTGCAGCCGGTAGCTGCGGACCACATCCTCCTCTGCCTTGCTGGTCGTCAGCACCACCACGGGGATCACCATCAGCGACGGATCGCTCTTGATCTCCTCCAGCACCTCGCGTCCGTCCTTGCGGGGCAGGTTCAGGTCCAGCAGGATCAGGTCCGGCCGCGGCGCGGACTGGAAGGGCCCCTGCCTGCGTAGGAAGCGCATCGCCTCCTCGCCATCCCCGACAACGCTTAGGTTGTTCACCACCTTGGCGTCCTTCAGTGCCTCCCGCGTCAGCCGCACATCGCCAGCATTGTCCTCGACCAGCAGGATCTCTACCGGCCGGCCGTTGATGCCCATCATGCGCAAACCTCCTGACGCGGGAGCGTGAACCGGAACGTGGTGCCTTTCCCCGGCTCCGACTCGAACCAGATCCGCCCGCCGTGCCGTTCGACAATTTTTTTGCAGATCGCGAGCCCGATGCCCGTGCCCGGGTACTCGGCGGCCCCGTGCAACCGCTCGAAGATCTTGAAGATCCGCTCCGCGTACCGCGGGTCGATGCCGATGCCGTTGTCCCGTACGGCGAACTCCCACTCGCCGGGCCGCGCCTTGGCTGTCACCCACACTTCCGGCCGGCCCTGCCCTCGGAACTTGATCGCGTTCCCGATCAGATTGAGCATGACCTGGCCCATCTGGGTCGCATCCGCAAGTACCTCCGGCAGGTCGCCCACGTGCACGACAGCGCCTGACTCCGTCGCCGTGCTCCGCAGGTCCGCGAGGACCTGGTCCACCAGCGCCCTCATGGGCACCGGCGCCGGCGGCCGGCCCTTGGTGCTGACGCGCGAGTAGGCCAGCAGGTCCTCGATCAGCATCTTCATCCGCTCGGCGCCGTTGATGATGTACTCGATGAACTCGTCGGCCTCCGCGTCGAGCCTGCCCTTGTAACGACGGGCCAGGAGCCCCGCGAAACTGCCGACCATCCGGAGCGGCTCCTGCAGGTCGTGCGAGGCCACGTAGGCAAACTGCTCCAGCTCGCGGTTGCTCCGCTCGAGCGCTGCCGCGTTGTCCTTGACCAGCCGCTCCGCGATCCGGCGTTCGGTGATGTCGTGAATGATCCCGGTGAAGAGCGGCTGCGACTCCCCGGGCACATCGACCCGCGAGACCGAGAGCTCGATCGGCACCCGCGAGCCGTCCTTTCGCCGGGCCTCGAACTCGCGCGTGCGCCCCAGGATGTTGGTCTGCCCCGTCCGCCGATAGTTGGCAAGGTAGCCGTCGTGCGCGGAGTGGTGCGGTTCCGGCATCAGCACGCGCACGTTCTGCCCGATCACTTCCTCCGGTTTGTACCCGAAGACCCGCTCGATCGACCGGCTCACAGACAGCATGGTCCCGAAAGCGTCGATAATAATCACCGGGTCCAGCGCCGATGCGAGCACCGCCTCGTACTGGACCAGGGTCTTCTGCAGCGCGGCGGCAAGCTCCATGTGCTCCGTGATATCGTGCGACTCCGCCAGCAGCAGGTCCGGCGGACCGACCCCGTCATCGCCCCTGCGGATCCGACCGATGCTCAGTTCGACCGTTCGGCGGCCTTGTGGCCCCGGCACCTCAAGCACGGCCCCCGCCCGATCTCCGGCCGCGGCCTCGAACACCGCCTGGCGCACCTTCTCCCGGACGCTTCCATCCAACCCCCACCATCCCGCCTCCCACAGCGGGACATTCTCCAGCGGGCCTTCCCGATGACTGAACTCTCGGGCCGCGGCGTTGGTCAGCAAGATCGTCCCGTCGGGCCGCAAAACCACCATCGCTCCCCGGGCGCTGTCCAGCACCGACCCGAGCCCAGGCAGCGTATTGTCATGGTGGTCCCGCATGTCGGCGAGCAATCGTACACGCGTCCCGGGAGTCACGGTCCCACCGCCCCGTCGTCGTCCGTAATAACGCGGAGCGGCGGCGTGTCCAGATCGTCGAACTGCCCACGACGGGCGGCCAGCGTGAAGGCGACCAACGCCGCGCCCGCCAGGACCAGAGCGACCGGGATCATCACAAAGATCACGGACATGACGGGACCCCGTTGAGGCTCGTTTCCATGCCCCGGCCGCCCCGCGCCGGACGAGCGGCCCCTCCAAACGTGCAGGTGCGATACGCGATGGTGAGCACCGTGATCGACGAGAGCGGCATGAAGATCGCCGCCAGCCACGGGGTGATGAGACCCGCCATCGCCATGGAAACTGTCACGCAGTTGTACAGGATCGAGACCACCATGCAGAGATAGATCGCGCGGATCGTTCGGCGTGATGCGGCCATGACATCCGATACCGCGGCAAGCCCCGGCCGCGAAAGGTATACATCGGCCGCGGCCAGGCTCGCTTCCGCTCCGCCGTGCACCGC